>JAUNEN010000077.1 GCA_030525525.1 Erysipelotrichaceae bacterium | reverse complement strand
ACAAAAACGGAAACGAACTGCAGGGAACCGGCGGCGATCTTGAACTGATTGACTCCATCGATGTCAGCGGTATCGATCCCCGCGTCCGCGAATCAAAGATCACTGTCATGTGCGATGTCACCAATCCTCTGACCGGACCAGATGGCGCAACTTACACATTCGGTGCCCAGAAAGGTGCAACTCCGGAAATCCAGGAAAGACTGGAAGCCGGCATGATCAATTACAAAAACATCATCATGCGCCAGTTCGGAATCGATCCTGACACAATCAAAGGCGCAGGTGCTGCCGGAGGTCTCGGTACTGCACTCATGGTCTTCCTGAACGGCGAAATGAAGTCCGGAATCGACAGCGTTCTTGACCTCATCGACTTTGATAAGCGTCTGGAAGGTGTTGATCTTGTCGTCACCGGTGAAGGACGTACAGACTGGCAGAGCTGCTTCGGCAAGGTCATGCAGGGTGTCGGTGAAAGATCACGTGCAAAAGGCGTTGTCTGTGTCGGTCTTTCCGGATCACTCGGCCATAATGCAAATCAGATTTTCGATCATGGCGTTGAGTCACTGATCACATCTGTCGACTCCCCGATGCAGATCGAGGAAGCCATCTCCCGCGCACAGGAACTCTATTACCTTGCCGCAATCCGCATGTTCCGCTTCATCAGAGCAGGCATGACTATTTCTGAAAAATCCCGCTGAGAAAGGCAGCTATACAATTCATCTGAATTGAAACCACACTATGGAATACAGTTTTTCAACCCTCGGTGCAATCCTCGGTCTTGTGATTGCGATTATCCTCATCATCCGTAAAGTACAGCCTGCATACTGTCTGATTCTGGGAGCCCTCGTCGGCGGAATTGTCGGCGGTGGCGGTCTGGATACAACCGTCAGCACCATGGTCAGCGGTGCCGCTTCCATGATGTCAAGCATCCTCCGTATTCTGACATCCGGTATCCTTGCCGGTGCTCTGATCAAAACTGGATCAGCCCAGAAAATCGCTGAAACCATCGTTGACAAGCTCGGTGAAAAACGTGCACTTATCGCCATTGCCATTGCGACAATGCTGATATGTGCAGTCGGCGTCTTCATTGACATCTCCGTGATTACGGTCGCTCCGATCGCCCTTGCCATCGGCGAAAAGGCAGGCCTGAACAAGGCAAGCATTCTGCTGGCAATGATCGGCGGCGGCAAAGCCGGCAACATCATTTCACCCAACCCGAACACAATCGCGGTTTCCGAAGCATTCTCACAGGATCTGACATCCGTCATGATGCGCAATGCAATTCCTGCCATCTTTGCTCTTGCCGCAGCAATCCTGCTGTCTTCACTGCTTTCAAAGAAAGAAGGCCCAAAGATCACTGCCGAAGATATGGACACTGCCAAGAACACAGCGCTTCCTTCCTTCTTCGCAGCCATCATCGGTCCGCTCTGTGTCATTATCATGCTCGCATTAAGACCTGTTGCAGGAATCACAATTGACCCGCTGATCGCTTTACCGCTCGGTGGTTTGATCTGCACACTGGCAACCGGCAATGCAAAGAATGTTGTCGAATATACTGAATTCGGTCTTTCCAAGGTGATCGGCGTTTCCATCCTGTTAATCGGAACCGGCACAATAGCAGGTATCATCAAGGCTTCCGCGCTGCAGTATGATGTAACCAATCTGCTTGCCGCAATGCATATGCCCGCATTTATCCTCGCTCCGCTTTCCGGTATCCTGATGTGCGGTGCAACAGCTTCCACCACTGCAGGTGCAACCGTTGCCGCTCAGACATTCGCTCCGACACTTCTGTCAGCAGGTGTTTCCCCGCTTGCGGCAGCTGCGATGATTCATGCAGGTGCAACCGTGATCGATTCCCTTCCTCACGGATCCTTCTTCCATGCGACAGGCGGATCGGTATCCCTGTCCATTTCCGAAAGAATGAAACTGATTCCATACGAAGCACTCATCGGTTTAACCAGCACCATCGTCTCAGTCGCCGTCTATCTGATCGCCGGTTGATGATCCATCACTGAATTAAAAGACCGCGAAGATGCATTGCATACTTCCCGGTCTTTTTTCATTTCACCGCTGCATTTTCCGTATGAGCAGTCTCACACTTTCAAGGTCTTTCCGGTTGACATAGATATCATAGTGTGCTGTTCCCTCATTGCCTTGTGATGAAGAAGCACTGACGGAATGGGCAATGTGCTGAGTTCTTAAAACACCGACAATTCTGTCCCTGACCCTCTGATCCACATTTGAGGCAGCCTTCACTTTTGCAATTCCTCTGATGTTCATCATGCCTCCTTTGTGTCTGATTGTACTTCAAGTGCTTTGTTCAGGGCAGCCCCGTAAAAGAGAATCATGATCATGAATTTCAGCCACATTGTCATCAGAAAGATCGAAGCCAGCGAACCGTAGATTGAAGAAGCTTTCCAGAATCTCGGAATGAAATATGAGAAGCATAATGTGAAGACAATCCAGAGAATGCATGTAAACAAAGACCCCGGCAGCTGACTTTTCAGCGTCCGCTTTCCGGCAGGCAGAAAAGCATATGTCAGAATAACAATGATCACCATCGCTGCCAGTACAATCCAGCCGCTGTACTGCATAATCGCTGAAATCTGCCTTGCCAGCGCGTCCATGCCAAGATACCCGAGCGCATTGCCGATCAGTTCCTGAATGGATTCACGCAGAATCTGAAATACAAGAACAGAAGGAAGCAGCAGTACATACATCACGGTAAACAGCAAAGCTGCCGGCTTGCCTTTAAGACCGGGGCGTTGAGTCTCATGAAGTTTTTCAAGACCGATCTGAATCGCAGAAATTCCGCCTGAAGCAGACCACAGGGTTGTCAAAGCACTGATCGAAGCGATCAGACCGCCCGACTGTCTGCTGAGATTTTCCAGAACATTTGAAATCAATGCCTGCACCTGGGGAACATCCGGCACAAAGCGGGAAAGAAATTCGACACTGTCAGCCGCCGAATATCCCGGCAGCATATTCACTGCCGAAATCACCAGCATCAATAACGGAATCATTGCCATCAGAATCAGCAATGATGCATTTCCCGAGTACACACCCATTTCATATTGTGAGAAAAGAGAAAGTGTTTTCTTAACTGTATTCACCAACTGATTGTTTTTCATACACTGCTCCGTTTTTTCTTATTTCCATTATTGCATATCACGCATCTCAAAGGTATTTTTCTGAACATGCATCATTCAATCATCTGTCTGGCTTTGTTGAAATTTCCACATTGTCATTCTAAAATTGACATAACATTTAAAAGGAAAGGGGATTCCTGTTATGTTTTATCATGATGCTTCAGAAGGTCTCAAAAAGATCCGCACAGCCGTGATCTTTGAACTCGTCGCTACCATTTTTGCCATTATCACGGGTGTTATTGCAATTTTCGCTGCAATGCAGCTGCAGGAAACCGGTGCAAACACACTGCCGGCAGAAGCAATTTCCCCGCTTGCAATCGTCACTCTGGTCGCTTCGCTCGCTGTCATGATTTTCAGCCTGATTTCATTCTTCATGGAACTCTCAGGCCTTAAGATGGCAGCCAATGATGATTCCAATTTCCAGACCGCCCGCACACTGATTTTCGCAGCGATTATCACATCCGTGATTGCCGGCGTTCTGCAGTCTTTCCAGGGCGGTGGCAGCACATTCTCCGAACTCTCAAACATCATTTCAAACGCCGTCAGTATGTTTGTTGTCTACTTTGTCTGCAAAGGTGCTTCGAATCTTCTGAATAATATCGGTCATACAGTGCTTGCAAGAAAAGGAAACACTGCCGCAACAATCATCATCGTTGCCCGCCTGATCAGCACAATTGCAGAAGCTGCCGTGACATTCCTCGGAAACAATGAAACAGTCGATATGATCTGCGCGTTCATACTGGTCGGTGCAGGAATTGCCGAGATCGCCGGTATCTTCATCTACATCAGATTCCTTTCCGATTCAAGCAACGCTCTTGCCTGAAGAAAAAACAGAAATCATGAAAAGCACCGGCCGGTGCTTTTCTTATACAATTACGGCATTCAAAAGGACGGGTCAACCGTCCTCTGTCTGATCTTGCTTATCTGCCGCCGAGCAGTGTGGAAAGGATGGAGAACAGCGAATTGACGCCGACCTGTCCGTTTCCGTAAACAGCATTTGAAGAACCCTGGTTCAGGATGTTGTAGAGCGACTGCTGCGATGAATTCAGGTTATTGCCGCCAAGGAAGCTGTTCAGCAGTCCATAGCTGTTATTGTAGTTGTAATTCGATGTATTTCCGAGTCCGAACAGATTCAGAAGTGAATTGGAATTAGTTGACGGAGTCGTGAAATAACCGTAGTTTGTGGAGGAGAGACCGTTTCCGAACAGGCTGTTGAACAGGCTGTTTGTGGTTGACTGCTGATTTGTGCCGAGCAGTGAATTCAGCAGATTGTTTGAAGAATAGCCGCCATAGGAGGTCTGTGCCTGCTGCTTCTTTTTGAAAAGCTTGAGAAGCAGAATGATCAATATGATTTCCTTGAGCTGCAGCTTGCCGTCAAACAGCGCTCTGACGCCGGGATTGTCTTTTGCTTTGGAGGCAGAAAGATCACCGGCAAATTCCATCAGTTCCTTCGGGTCGATTGCTCCTTCGGACTGTCTGTAGAGCTGAACGATCTGATTGTCATTGAGCTCATTCAGCACATCATTGATATCCTGCTCGCTGACATCCTGTCCGAGGATCTTTTTTAATTCAGTATTCTCTTTCGGTTCATTCATCCACGGCATGGAACGGGTAGGCGCTTCTGCGGGTGCTTCAGCTTCAAAGATGCGGTTCAGAAGATCAGGATCGCTGCCGATCGCAGCTGATACTTTTTCAAAATTGTTCATATGATTTCTCTCTTTCTGTTTCGTTAATTTCATTATAGCAGTCCTTTTGGATTCAGTATGAAATACCATTCATGAATGTACTTCAGGATCAGAAAAACCTGCCCGTAAGCAGGTTTTCGTGATTATTCAAAAACAAGTGAAACAGGTTCCGGGATACTGACGCTGGAAACCTTCTCACCGACGGTTCCGTCCTCATTGATGCGGAAGGAAACAACATCGTTTGTAAAGCGGTTGGCTGAAAGCAGATAATTGCCGATCAATGTGAAGTCTCTTGGATGGCGGCCGCCGCATGAGACTGTCTGAATCAGCTCAGGCTTTTGATCCTTCACGTTGACAACCGAAATGATATCCATTGTTCTGGTTGAAACATAAACTTTTGACTCATCTTCGGACAGACGGATTGCGGCAGAATCGCGCTTGTTCTTTTCACCGTTCGGGAGAACGGAAATGGATGAAAGAATTTCCCATGTGTCTGCTTTGATGACAAAAAGCTCATTGCTTAGTTCGGAAACCAGGTAAAGATACTGACCGTCACGTGTGAAGATGCCGTGGCGGGGACCTGTTCCGTGATTGAAATGAATGGAGCCGATTCTGTTCAGATCAGCGTCAAAGATCACCACACGGTCAAGGAAGAGGCACGGTACAAGCACTTTGTCGCCATGGAAGAGAACCTGATGGCAGCCTGCCCCGTCTCTGATGATTTCGGTTTTGATGAATTTCAGTGTATTGTCTTCATTCAGTTCAGCAAGACTCACGGTGCCGTCATGATAGTTGGCTGTATAAAGTCTGTTTCCGTTTCTGCCGATATAGCAGGAAGTGCGCCGTTCATAACTGACTGTATCAAGAATTTCTCCTTCCCGGCTGACTGACGCAATTCCCGAGCCCCCTTTCACATCTGCTGCAGCGGTGATGATTCCGTCCTGCAGGTTGATGTACTTCGGGTTTTCGATTTCACATAAAAGTTCAGGATCACAAAGAATGCCGTCTTCAAAAGAGAAACGGTAAATTCCTTTTGATCCTGTCCCTGTATATGTTCCTGTATAAACTGTTTTCTTCATACCTCAAGTATACCAGTTATTCACAGTGACTGATTTAAAAACATCCGGAACTCCGGATGCTTCATTGATTCTCTTCTGTTTCTTCTTCAAATGTTCTCGGCTGAATCTTCAGGAAATTGCAGAGAGCTGAATAATACTTTTCTGCAATCTGCTGATATCCTTCCGGATTATCCCAGCGGCCGATATCGGTTTTGTTTGAAACAAAGAACTGCTCGACGATGACACAGGGAACCTTTGTCTTTTCAAGAAGTGTCCAGGTAACCGGCACCGCTTCGCCAAAGTCAGGCTGCTCGGCATCTGCGTCAGTGACTTCGATTGTCCATGTGTTATTGGGCTGTTCATGATAATACAGATAATTTCTGGTTGCTTTCCAGTTATCTTCATTGAAAGCTTCAGCGATTGCATCCGCAAATTTCTTCGCTTCCTCGCTGCCTTCCCTGCCCGGCAGATTTGTATAGATTCTTGTACCGGATACTGTTTCGTCAGGATCATATCCGCCATGGATGCTGAGTACAAGTCTGACAACATCTTTTTCAATCACGGCTGCAGAATCATTCACGGAAGCTTCCGTACCGGCTTCATGGGTTCTGTGGACGTCGAAGCGGCTGTCTTTTGAAAGAATCTCTTCCACCGCATTGACTGTCTTTTCATTGATATCGGATTCTGCGATATAGCCGACAAAACCTTTGTTTGCCCCGCCGAATGCCGCATCAAGCTCAATGTTGTATATAATACGGTCTGAAGCCTTGCCTGCCATCAGACATCCGATTGTCAGAAACACCAGCAGACCGCATAAGATCATCACCATCGGATCTTTAAAACTGTATTTCAGTTTTTTTGTCTTCATCTGTATTTTCCTTCCAGTTCCTCAAGTTCACTGTCTGCTTTCATGTGATCGATAATCTTCTTCATCAGTTTTTCCATATCGCTGTTCGCCGAATAATCAGCCTTCACCATGTAATTGGCACGGCCGTCATCGATCAGTTTCTTCGCAATGCCTTTTGATTTTTCCGAAGCATCGTTATAGACAGCGATGGATTTGCCGCCATATTCCTTGACCAGACGCATGCACGGTACATCCGTGAGGCCGTCCGCCACATAAACCATCCGTCCGAACGGAACAGGACGCTGTTTCATTTCAACATATTCATTGAGCGACTTTTCATCGCTTTCATCCAGAATCTGCTTGTTGATGCGGAAGATATACTGTGTCTTTGTCGTATAGTTGACCACCTGGGCAGGCCAGACAGCTTCACCGTTTTCATAATAGTAGCAGCATGCATAGATTTTTCTGAATTCATCGGAAATGGAAGTGTTCTCAATGATCTCCTTCATTCCCGAAGAAATGATGTAATGCTCAATGAACAGTCCGGCTTTGCGGCCGTAGTCATTGATTCTCTTGAACCATGTAGCAACACCCGGATAAAGTTCAATCTGCTTTCCCGGTTCAATGAACATATCCTTTGTGACAGGATTTCCCTGCTCTTTGAATTTCTTCTGCAGGTGATAGAGATACGCACTGATCCCGTCCATCTTATAGCGCACTGTCAGTTCGGTCACTTCATCCCAGAAGACGCCGGCATTCTCATAGCCGAGTGACGGAATCAGACTGTATTCCTGCATATCCTTTGTACACAGAGTTTTGTCAAAATCGTAAAGAATCGCTGCCTTTTTCATAACGTTACTATTATAGCACGCACTGTATGTATGACACCTCAATCCCTTCATCAATCATGCATGACTTTTAAAAAGTGCTCCCGCCAGGAGCAGAAGCACTTCAGATTCTTACAGATTGAGCAGTTTCAGAATCGCTGCCACATAGATTTCTGCCTGCAGCAGCAGTTCGTCGATCTCAACATATTCGTTCGCATTGTGAATGCGGTAGTCCTTGTTCGGGAATGCACATCCGAAGGCAATCGTATTGTCGATTCCCTTTGCATATGTTCCGCCGCCGATGACCATCGGCATGGTCTTTGTGTCAAAGGTAACTTCCTGATATGCCTCAAGCAGGGATGCAACAAGCGGTGAATTCGGATCGAAGAAAAGCGGTTCAACGGTGGAGAGAATTTCGATTTCTCCGCCTTCGTCTTCCAGACGGTCCTTCATCATTTTCACAACCTGCTTTGAATGCAGAGTGACCGGGAAACGGATATCGATCGAGCCTTCAATGACGCCGTCCTTCATGGAGATCACGCCGTTGTTCAGCGTCAGAGGGCCGTATTCATCAGAGCACTTTGCACCGACGCTCTTTCCGTCATATTCAGTTCCGAAATGCGAGCAGTAGAAATCAACAAACGGATCCTGATAGCCGGCCTCTTTCAGACCGCACATCAGATAGGAGATGGCATTTGTGCCAAGCTCCGGTGTGCTGGCATGAGCCGCAACGCCTGTCAGTGTGATCTCAACCGTATTCTCACCGTCTTCAATGCTGTATTCGAGATTGTTGTTATTGAAATAGTCTTCAAGCATCTTCTTTGAGAAACTG
Organism: Erysipelotrichaceae bacterium; assembly: GCA_030525525.1. GTDB lineage: Bacteria > Bacillota_I > Bacilli_A > Erysipelotrichales > Erysipelotrichaceae > Bulleidia. Next base: position 6,198 of record JAUNEN010000077.1, on the reverse strand, counting down.
CAGCGGTCGACTCTGATTGTGCACTTGGGACAGACAACATTTCTTGCAGTGCCGCCTTCAATTGCACGGATTCCTGTCTTCTTTGAGCGGTAGACTGCGGCTACCATTCCCTTTTCACCATGCACGCCGGGGAAATCTCCGTCCGGTGTGAAGCCATAGTCAACCGAGCCTTCCTTCTCAACATAGTGAGCCAGGCACTTTGAACCTGTTTCTTCATTGGTACCCATAATCAGACGGATACGCTTTTTCACATCAACGCCAAGATCACGGATGACCTTGAGAGCAATCATGGATGCAACGATCGCACCTTTGTCATCGCTGACGCCGCGGCCGTACAGAACACCGTCCTTTTCACACATCACAAACGGATCCGTGTCCCAGCCGTCTTCTTTCCTTGCCGGCACAACATCAAGATGGCCGACAATTCCGATCAGCTGACTGCCTTCGCCCATTTCCGCATAGCCGGCATAATTGTCGAGATTGACAGTTTTGAAGCCGTCTTTTTCAAGCATCGAAAGAGCTGTTACAAGAGCTTTTTTCGGACCTTCGCCAAACGGTGCATCTTCCGTTGGTGTTCCCTCAACGCTGTTGATCGAAACGAGCTTTCCGAGCCTTTCGATGATTTCATCTCTGTATCCTTCTACCATAGATCTGACATCCATGTTCAAAACCTCCATAAATATGTTTCTAATTATACTGCTTTTCAGTCCAATTTAATATCAAGACGAACCGGACAGTGATCGCTTCCTGTTACCTGATCCAGAATTGCTGAATCTTCGACAAGATCCATGATTCTGTCTGATACAAGGAAGTAGTCAATCCGCCAGCCGATGCCTTTGGCTCTTGAATTGAAACGGTAGCTCCACCATGAATAGCGGACAGTGTCGGGATACAGCTGCCGGAAAGTATCTTTGAAGCCGCTTGAAAGCAGTTCGCTCATCTTTTCGCGTTCTTCATCCGAGAAACCGGCGCTTTTGTGATTGGAATCAGGATTGCGGATATCGATTTCTTCATGGGCAACATTGAGATCGCCTGTATAAATCACCGGCTTTGTCTCATCCAGTTTTCTGAGATGTGCTTTCAGCATCTCCTCCCACTCACAGCGGTACGGAAGTCTTAGCAGTCCTTCTTTGGAGTTGGGTACATAAGCTGTCACAAACCAGAAATCGGGATATTCCAGCGTGATGACTCTGCCTTCTTTTGTCGTATCGCCTTCGATTTCATAATAAACATTCAGCGGTTCTTTTTTTGCATAGACCAGCGTGCCTGAATAGCCTTTTCTTTCAGCGCTGTTCATATAGCGGTGATATCCTTCAAATTTCATGGAATCATCCATCTGATCCGGCTGCATCTTTGTTTCCTGGATTGCAAACAGATCGGCATCCATTTCATTGAAGAAATCCGCAAACCCCTTTTTCATGCAGGCTCTGAGGCCGTTGACATTCCACGATACAAGCTTCATGATCTGGCAATCTTTCTGCATGCATTGCAAAGCCACTGCCTGTCTGATTCATTCAGAAGATCCTTCAGCTTTTCATAAACCATCGCATGATAGTCATTGATCTGATCGATCTCTTCATCATTCAGATATTTCACATCAACTGCATCAAGATCATACGGGCAGTATGTGACATTCTCAAATGCCAGGAACTGGCCGTAGAAATTCTTTGTGCCCTTGACGACAAGAAGCTCATTTTCGATACGGATGCCGATTTCATGAGGCAGATAGATGCCCGGCTCATCGGTGACGATCATACCCGGTTCAAAACGTTCGCCTTCTGTCTTTCTCGGCAGTCCCCATCTGATGCCATGAGGGCCTTCATGAACGCTTAATACATGACCGACGCCATGGCCTGTGCCGCACTGATAGTCGATGTCCATCTGCCACATCGGTCCTCTGGCAAGAATATCAAGATTGACACCGGCAGTTCCATAGAGGAACTTTGCTCTGGCAAGAGCGAGATGTCCCTTGAGAACCATGGTGTAGTATTTCTTTTCGGTTTCACTCAGTTCATCGAGTGCGATTGTTCTGGTGATATCGGTTGTGCCGTCCTTATAGGTTCCGCCTGAATCAACTAACAGCACGCCTCTTGGCTTCACCATTGCGAAGTTGTTTTCATCAGCTGAATAATGCATCATTGCGGCATTTGCCTGATAGGCACAGATTGTATGGAAGGAAGGTTCAATATAATCTTTCTGTTCGCCTCTTCTGTCATACAGATAGTTCTGTGCAGAAAGCTCGCTCATATCGCCCTTTCCGACATTTTCCTTGACCCAATGGATAAACTGAACCATGGCAACGCCGTCTTTGACATGGGCATTCTTCAGATTTCTGATTTCAGTGCTGTTTTTGATTGCTCTGAACATCGTGATCGGAGAAGTCTCATTGATGATTGAATTGTCTTCGGCAAGGCTTGCATAAAGATGTGTATTCAATTGATTCATTGAAGCCCATATCTTCTTGCCATGGAGCTTGGCAAGATCTTTTGCCAGCTGATCATAGCCTTTCAGAGTGACTTTGTTGTCCCTGAAATATGTCTTCAGCTTTTCATCAACCTTTTTGAGATTGACATAATAGCTGACCGATCTCATCGTGACCATCGCAAATGCATAGACAACCGGCGTGCAGGCAATGTCATTGCCGCGCACATTGAGCATCCAGCAGGGATCTTCAAGTGCAGTAAGCACGAGCACATCCGCATTCTTTGCCTTCATTGCTTCACGCACACGGGCAATTCTTTCTTCTGTACTTTCACCGGTCCATTTTTTGGCGAGTGTGAAAAGCGGCTCAAGCGGCATCGAAGGTCTTTCTTTTCCCCAGACCTCTCCCGCCAGATCAAACTCTGTCACAAGCTTTGCTTTTTTATATGCAAGTCTGCGCTTTAAGCCAAGTGATACGGCAGCCGATACAACCCGTCCGTCATAGCCCACACTGCCGCCTTCCTTCACGGCATCCACCAGGAAGTCCAGTGCATCCGGAACACCTTCCTGACGCATGCGCATCAGTTCGACGCATGTTCCCTTCAGTTCATTTTCAGCCTGTGTGAAATAACGGCCGTCAGTCCATAAACCGGCAAAGTCTTCAGTGATGATGACACATCCTGCTTCGCCGGAGAAACCGGAAATAAATGATTTGCACTGAAAATATTCAGCTGTATATTCCTGGGAAAGATGATCATCTTCATTGGGAATGTAGTAAACATCAATTCCCTTTTCGCGCATCAAAGTGCGCACAGCTTCAATTCTTTCATTTACATTCATGAAATTCACCTCTATATACCCGTCAATTATACCCGTTTCCGATATCATTTTCATCTGACTTCATCCGCATGCAGTATTTATGTTGTTTGAACTCTCTGCGATTTGAGATAGAATATTTCCTGATAGGGGAAAGCGCATGGCATCTGTAAACAAGACTTTTTCAATTGCGAATATCTCAATTCAGGCAAGCGCCGATACCGTCGAAAAGAAAGTCGGATCGCTGAACGGCGTCAGAAACGTTCAGGTTACCATCTCAAGCAACACAATGGATGTCGAATATGATCCGGAAGTCATTGATGAAAGACTGATCATTCAGGCTGTGCGTGATTGCGGCTATGAAGCCTATACAAAAGAAATCCCGACAGTCGGAGAAGAACCGGATGCTCAGTCTGATCATGTCCTGCTTTCGAAGAATCTGATCATTTCATTTGCCTGCGCGGCTGCCATCGGAATCCTGCACTTTGTGCCGCTGTCCTTCTGGCCATGCGTATTGATTGCACTGTTCTGCTGCTACAACAATTTCGGAATGATCCAGGAAGCCTTTGTGGAACTGGCATCCCTGAAAAAACCGGGAGCCGCTTCCATCCGCCTGCTCGCATTTGTCATATGCCTTTCTGCAGCGCTGGTGACCGGCCTCAAAGAAAATGCACAGGGAACGCTTTATCTCTTTACCGGATGCTCGATTCTCTTCTTCTCAGCTCTTGAAAGAAAGCTCATCGAGCTCAGCCGGATTGCGGCAGCGCATTCTGTATCGGAAATCAAGGACTCAATGCCGAAAACCGCCTCTGTCTACCATGACCGTCATGAGCGGATTGCGCCGGTTGCGGAAATTCAGGAAGATCAGATCATCATGATCCGTCCTGATGATGTCATACCGGCCGACGGCAGAGTCATCCGCGGATTTGCGACCATGAATGAATCAGCGCTCACCGGTATGGAAACGCCGATTGAGAAAAGCGAAGGCTCTTATGTATATGCCAATTCAGTCTGCCTTTCCGGTTCGGTTGAAATCAAGGCAGAGCGCACCGGCAGCGCAACTGCCATGATGCGCCTGGCTTCTCTTGCTGAAAAGACAGCTTCCGATGATTCATTCCAGTCACCGTTCAAAAGCTTCGGCAGATATCTGCTTGTCTATATCATCATCGCCGCCATCATCGCAGCAAGCGGCTGGCTGTTTTCAGGAAAAGACATCCTGTTCGCACTGAATGTGCTCTTATGTGTATTATGCTCGGCATCACTCAGAACACTGGCACTGTCTTCTGAAAACGAAGTCATGAGTGCCGCTACGGAAGCGATGAAGAGGCATGTCATCTTCCGCAGTGTGGAAGCTCTGGAAATGTGCGGCAAAACCGATTATGCCGTCATTGAGAGCCCCGGTGCAGTCATCGATGAAGAACTCACTGTCACCGACTTCATCCCGGCCTCAGACATGAGCAAGGGACGTCTGGAATATATCGCATATGCCCTTGAAAGCAGAAGCGACAGACCCTTCGCAAAAGCGATCACACGCTACCTGCGCTCACGCCGCATGGAAGCCACCGACCTGGAAGAATTCACCCGTCTTTCCAGAAGAGGAAGACATGCTCTGCAGTCATTGAGTTCATATCGTTCCTACACATACGATGAAATCGTCGTCAACAATATTGAGCATTCCGAATGGGAAGATCAGATCAGTTCACTCAGAGAAGAAGGTAAGCGGGTATTGATCTTTACCGAAAATGATGCCGTCATCGGGATCATCGCCGCCGCGCATCAGATCATTCCTGACGCAAAAGGTGCACTCAAAGAGCTTGAGAAAAACGGCAGCGAAGTTTATCTCTTCACCGAAGGCAGCGAAGATGAATCACGTGTCCTTGCCGAAAAGCTTGAGCTTGAAAATGTCTTCTTCGACTATACAAAAGAAGAAAAGGAAAGCCTGCTGGCCTCCCTTGATCAGGAAGATACAATCACCACCTACATCGCAGCCGATCCGGATCAGATCTCAGCGGAAGACATCGACATTGTTACCGCCATCAATACAGGCGCCGAGCCGACTGCCGCCGAAGCCGGAATCTGGCTGACCAGAAACAGGCTTTCGGATTTCGTCTATGCATTCAGCCTCTCGAAGCTGCTCAATGAGCGCATCGCCCGCAAGCAGATGTCCATTCTCATCTATCATGCGATCGCGGTCGTTGTATTTGGCTTCCTGTTACCGGCTGTACTGCCGTTCTCATTACCGCCGGTGATTGCATTAGCCTGTGCACTCTGTGCTCTGCAATTGGTCATCCATCCGAAAGAAACAAACTGAATCACCATCTGAAAATCAAGACAGGATCATCGCACTCCTGTCTTTTTTCGTATTATTCCATATGCTTCAAGCCGGCATAAACTGATTGAAAAAGACGGCAGTCTTTTCGGATCTGCCGTCTTCATTTCATTTGGTCTTTATTCTTATTGTGCTGAGATTGTGACGCTGAGTCTGCCGCCGTCATAGCTGTCATTTCCTTCCGGATTGACTGCGAATATGATTTCATCGCCTGCTTTGACTTCGTATGTTTCATTGAATGTTTCGCTGCGTTCTTCTGCGAAGTTGCCCATGGTATTGCTGCCCATCCACTTCTTTTCTTCGCCGTTGATGAAGATACGCACGCATGTGCCGTCCGCATTCGGATCATCTGCGTTGGCAAACTTTACATATTCGCCCTTTACATAGATGGTTCCGTCTGCTGCGACAATCCACTTGTAAGCTGCGTTCTTACCGTTGCCCGGTTCAACGAAGTCTGCCTTCAGTTCAGGCTTGCCGTTGTTGAAATATCTTGCATTGGCTTCATCGTATTCGAGCTCTGTGAAATTCTTCGAATCCCAGTCGCACATACCATAGTGCCAGCCGTCATTTCCCTGTTCGCCGAACGCTTCTTTGAGGTCTGTGTTATTGGTTCTGTCGGGATCCGGTTCAGT
>JAUNEN010000160.1 GCA_030525525.1 Erysipelotrichaceae bacterium | reverse complement strand
CTCAACACAATCCCGATTGATGCCTATCAGAATTTCCTGACAAGCACCGGAATCGGAGCAGGTCTGAATGCAATCTACAATGCATCAATGAATTACATGGCCCTCTTCATGGTATTCAGTGTTGCCAGAAACGCAGCCAGAAGCTTCGGCCATGAAGAGCTTGCCAATGAAAATGCATTCCTCGCTCTGATGGGCTATCTGATTCTGATTCCTTCAGTTGCAAGCGAAACAGGCGATACACTCATCAACATGAATTACATGGGTTCAAGAGGAACCTTCCTGGCATTCATCGTTGCGATCATTACAACAAAGCTCAATATTGCTGTCGTTGAAAGAAACTTCACAATCAAAATGCCTGCCGGCGTTCCTGAGAATGTCACAAAGAACTTCACGGCAATCATTCCCGGTGCACTGACCGCAATCGTCTTCTGCATCGTCCGTGTTCTGTTCACACTGACTCCTTACGGAAATGTCGTCGATGCTGTATACTCACTTCTTCAGACACCGCTTTCCAACATCACCGGAAGCCTGCCCGGATTCATCATCCTGATCATTGCCGCCCAGCTGCTCTGGTTTGTCGGTATTCACGGTTCTTATACAGTTCTTGCTGTTCTCTTCCCGATCTGGTTCACCTATGTCGGAGACAACATGGCAGCTGCTGCCGCAGGACAGACCATTCCCCATATGTGGAATATCTCAATGTATGACTTTGCCTGCAACGGCGGATGCGGATGCACACTGGGTCTTGTCATCGTCATGGCATTATTCGCCAAGTCAAAGCGCTACAAGTCTTTCTCGAAACTTGTTCTTCCGGTAGGACTATTCAATATCAACGAGCCGGTCGTATTCGCAATGCCTCTGATGTACAACTTCATGTTCATCATTCCGTTCCTCATCACTCCGATTCTCTCACTGCTGCTGGCTTACCTGTTCATTCAGCTCGGCCTGATGCCGATTCCGACCGGAATCATCGGCTTCAGCTCCATGCCGATCTTCATCTACGGTGTGCTGCAGGGCTCATGGAAAATCGGTGTCTATCAGATCATCGCAACATTGATGAGTGCAGCAATCTGGTATCCATTCTTCAAAGCAGCTGATAAGATCGCCTGCAAGGAAGAAGCAGAAGCCGCTGCCGCTGAAACAAACGAATAATCAACAGAAAATAAGAAAGCTCCCTGAACGGAGCTTTCTCAGCTGAAAGGAAAGATATAAAATGAAAAAGTTTACGGATCATTTCTTATGGGGTGCTTCCACCAGTGCATTCCAGGTTGAAGGCGGCTACAACGAAGGGGGCAGGGGCCTTGCAACAACCGATGTTCAGAAAGTTCCCGAAGGAATTGCCGATACAAAGGTCGCAGCCGATCATTATCACCACTGGAAAGAAGATGTTGCTTTAATGGCAGAGCTTGGCCTCAAAGCTTACAGAATGAGCTTCTCCTGGAGCCGGATCATGCCGGATGAAACACTGAAACCCAATGAAGAAGGTCTTGCCTTCTATGACAGTCTCATTGATGCGCTTCTTGAAAATCATATTGAACCGCTTGTCACGCTGTATCATTTTGAATGCCCGCAGGCACTTGTTGAAGCATTCGGCGGATGGAAAGACCGCCGTATGGTCGATGCCTATGAGGCCTATGCAGAAGTCTGCTTCAGACATTTCAAAGGCAGGGTAAAGACATGGGTCACTGTCAATGAACAGCTGATTGCAACAGCCGCCGGCAATCTCAACGGCAACTTTGAAAAGGATCCTCATCTCAACATGAAGAATATCTATCAGATGAGCTATCATGTTTCACTCGCAGAACATAAAGCCTTTGCATTATTAAGAAAAATTGATCCTGAGGCAGAAATCGGTCCGGTCTGCTCAATCCAGGTTGTCTATCCATTGACGAGCAAACCGCAGGATATTTCAGCCGCATGGCAGGCAGAAGAACTGATGGAATTCTATATGCTTGATATGAGTGTCAGAGGTGCCTATTCACCATTTGTCACTTCATATCTGAAATCCCATGATCTGTATCCTGTCACAAAAGAAGGTGATGAAGCAGTTCTTAAAGGCTCCACATGTGATTTCATCGGTGTCAATTACTACTTCAGCGTCTGCGCAAAAGAAAAGTCAGGACCAGTCAACTACAATCAGCCGCCGTTCTGGGTCAGCGATCTCTATGATATCTGTGCAAACCCGTATCTTGAAAAGACGGAGTGGATGGATATGGGAATCGATCCGGACGGACTTCGCACCGGAATGGAAAAGATCTATCAGAGATATCAGCTTCCGATGATCGTTACCGAAAACGGAATGGCTGTATCAGAGAAGCCTGATGAAAACGGTGAGATTAACGATACCTACCGTATTGATTACATCAAAGCGCATCTCTTACAGATTCATAAGATGCTTGAAGAGGGAATCCCGGTATTTGGCTACTGTCCGTGGAGTTTCCTCGATGTGGTTTCCTCACATCAGGGATTCAATAAGCGCTATGGCCTTGTTTATATTGACAGAACCGAGACAGATCCGAAGAAATGTGCACGGATCAGGAAGAAGAGTTTCAGCTGGTATCAGACTGTGATCGGAAACAACGGATTCTGAAAATGTGGTAAACTGAAGCAAATGAAGGTGTATTTGTATGAATGACAGCATTTCCATGGGGTCAGTTTCCGAACGGCTTCTTAACTTTGTCAATACAGCTCAGGTTCATGATTCTTATTATGACATTGCGATGGCGATGATCCGCAGCTCAGAAAAGATCAAGCGCATGTCAATCGCCGAGATGGCAGAGCTCTGCTATGTTTCACAGGCAACGATTTCACGTTTCTGCAGATTTCTCGGCTATGACAGCTTCAAGCATTTTCATGAAGAACTGAATCATGAATTCAGACTCATGGATGACTATACGGGACAGTTCAGAAGCCTGCTCAGGGTATCCGATGAAAAGGCAGCCGCACTCTATCTGGAAAGAACTGCAGGCAATATTGAAAATGCACTGTCATCTGAAAACATGAAAAAAATCGCAAAAGGTGCGGATCTGATCCATGATTCGGAAAGATGCGCATTCTTCTCACATCACTTCCTGTGGGACACAGGCCACTTTCTGCAGAGCAGAATGATCATGATGGACAAATATATCGAATTGTATCAGTCCTATGAGAATCAGCTGAAATGCGCACATTCCCTGGATGAAAACAGCACTGCCATCATCTGTACGGCAGGCGGCAGCTTCTTCAGCTATTATTCAGAACTCACAAATACAATCATCAAATCTCCTGCTAAGGTGATTGTGATGACACAGAATATCCGCTCCAACCGGATCAACGGTTCTGATCTTGTCATTTCGATCGGTGAAACCAATCAGGATGACAGCGGCAAATTCGGAGCGCTTGCGGTTGTTGATCAGCTTGTACTGCAGTATATGAAAAGACACTATATACGCTTAAAGGGAAATGAATCATTCTGAATGATGATTTTCAAAAACAGAATGATTCATGCAGAAACAAAACATACTGACAGATTTAAAAAGATCAGACCCGAAAATCTGATCTTTTTCAACCGGATCATCTCAGTATTTTTGTGAATCTCACCCGTTATTCATCATCATTGAACAAAGTATCAGAGGAATGAATTATAATGATTCTGTAAACGTGAAAGGATTTAAACAATATGGGCAGATACAGAAGAGGAGTGCTGCTGTTTGTTCTGGCAGGCATCGCCATGTTTATATACGGGATCTATACGACCTTCTTTGAAAACAGAGGCTATGTCAAAACTGACGCAGTCATTATGCATATTGAAGAAATATGGACAGGATCAGATGAATCCGGAATGGATGATTACAGCTATATTTCAACCGTTGTCTATGAAGTGGACGGAAAAG
>JAUNEN010000076.1 GCA_030525525.1 Erysipelotrichaceae bacterium | reverse complement strand
GGAATATAAAGACCGTTTTTACAACAGTACCGAATCATATTTTTATGTATATGATTCAAGAATTTAATTTAAAACTGAAGGAAGCAGAGATTTCATATGATGATATAAATGCATATTGGAATGATGTTTGTCAGTCATTAATTGAAAATCATTCCTGCAGTTTATGTGGATGGTGTCATTGAAAGTGATGAAACATGGAATGCAGATGATACATCAAATGACTGGAGAGCAGTCGGCTGTTCAGATCTTTTTACTGATCCTGATCAATCACCGGATGTATTCCCGTTTATATATGAGAAAGCTGAACCTGTAAAGGTTTATGAAAAAGAAGGTGTTGAAGGAAAGATCTTTGATTTTGGAAAAGAAATCTTTGCTGCTGTTACAATTACAAATCTCAAAGATGATGAACCCACATTTGTTGCATGGGGAGAATCCGAAGAAGAAGCACTTGACCGTGAATGGAGTGTTGTTCACTTCAATGATTATGCAAAAGAAGGAAAACTTGATTATCCTCCTTATGCTTTGCGCTACCTCTATGTCAGTGATGTAAATGCTGAAGTAAGTGCAATGACAGAGATGCTGCCGGTTGAACACCGTGGTTCTTTCCATACCGGTGAAGATGTGATTGACCGTGTATACAAGATTGCTGAATATACATTCCATCTTAACTGCAGAGAATTCATACTTGACGGCATCAAAAGAGACCGCTGGGTGTGGTCTGCCGATGCCTATCAGAGCTTCTTTGTAAACCGCTATCTCTTCATGGATCAGGAACTGGAAAAGCGTACACTCACCTCACTTGGCGGTGGTTTGCCGGTTGTGCAGTATATCAACACCATCATGGATTACAGCTACTTCTGGCTGATCAGCTTATGGGATTACTACCTCACATGGGGTGATACACATTATCTTCATCAGATCTATCCGCAGGCAAAAGCTGTCATGTCTTTCTGTTTAAGCAGAGTTTCTGAAGATGGATTTATCCGAGGAAGAAAAGGTGACTGGGTGTTTATCGACTGGGCACCCATGGATAAAACAGGTGCTTTGTTAGGTGAACAGGTACTCCTTGCTGAAGCAATGGATTCCTTCGGCAAGATCCTTGAAGTTGTCAAAGGAAGTGAAAACACTTCAGCTGAATCAGAAACACCGGAATACTATTTCAGACGTTCTGAGAAACTGAGAGAACAGACGAAGAAATATTTCTATGATGAAGAAAAAGGTGTCTATATAGACAGCTATGAATCAGGAAAACGCAATGTCAGCAGACAGAACAACATCCTCACTTTCCTGTATCTCGGTATTGATGAAGAACAGAAACAGAATATCTATGAGCGTGTGATTTTAAATGATGATGTCATTGCCATCACAACACCTTACTTCAAATTCTATGAAAACCAGGTGCATTGCCTCATGGGTGATTCCACAAGACTGGAAGAAAGCTTACGTGATTACTATGGCTCAATGCTTGAACTTGATGCGACCACATTGTATGAACAATATGATCCTTCCGAAACAGGTGTTGAACGCTTTGCAATGTATGGCAGACCTTTTGAAAAATCACTCTGCCACGCATGGAGTGCAAGTCCTGTTTATCTGCTCGGACGATTCCGTATGGGTGTAGTCAATACAGGAATTGCCTACAATACATTCGAAGTACGTCCGATGCTTGGCGATCTGAAGCAATTCGAAGGTGTTGTACCTCTGCCCAAAGGTGAAGTTCATGTTTCAATGAATCATGAAATGCTCTGTGTATGCAGCAGTGCACCCGGCGGCACATTGATTTACAACAATCAGGAATACCCGTTAATTCCGGGACTGGAAGTTCAGGTTCAGACTGTCTGAATCTGAATTCAGTCAGAAACAATAGATCAGACATTGAATGATCGTTGATCTTCTCAATGCCTGATTGAACAATCATTGATCACTCACAAAGGGGAAGGCAATCGCAAAGCCTTCCCCTTAAGACAGTTATCGCCGCAGAAACAGTTTGAATCACAAAAAGAATCTGAATCTTTTCACAAAGTATGTTTCAATATTGTTAGTATGATCATTGATGTGTCTTCACCGCTTATTGGCACATCAGTAAAGAAATAACGATTTACATGCTGAAAGGCAATCAATAGAATTTGATCGATATACCGGATTTCAGACAGACTGACAATGCTTCAGAAGACAGGGAGTAATACAAATGGCAAAAGAATATCAATTTCAGGCAGGTGAGGTTGAATTGCTGAGAGCGAATGGTGTCAAGCAGCTCGGGCGGCAGGGAGCTCTTTTCAGCGATGATCTGATCCTGACAAATATGAATCTGTATCACATCAGCAATGCAAAGAACAGTGATATCCGTAAAACAAATAAATACAGCCTTGAGAATATTAAGTTAAAAGATGGAATACCTCAGGTTCGGATTGAATGGTATGACAGATATTCCCGAAAGATCGATATATTGACAAATGAAGGACACCTGACATTTGTTTTCAGTAAAGTATCTCAGGAGACTTCTGAACTCTGGAAGGATAAAATCATTGTTGAAACTGTGAACCGCATCAATGCAAAAGTGAATCCAACTGTGGCAGAACTGGCAGGTACAACAGAAAACAGCGGGATCACGCCGAAATCCGTTCCTGTAAAACGGAATATCATCAATGCAAAATGTATCAGCTGCAAGGCACCGCTCTACGGGATCACATATACTGTTGTGAAATGTGACTATTGCGACAGCGAGCAGATATTAAAGGATGAAGATGACCTATGACACAGATTATTGAATTGACAGGTGCCGGTTACAGCAATGTGATCGGCGAAAATGCAGGTTATTTCAGCAGCAGTAAGTTTGGTGTGCATGCGGTTGTGGAGCCGGGCGAGCTGGTCGGTGTTTCAGGATCAAGACACGATGCGATCACCGACTGTATGATATTCCTGGTACCTGAAAATACTGCCGCATTTATTTACAATGAATTCGGTATTGAACATGTCATTGCAAAACCGGGACTGTATGAATACAGGAAAGAGGGAAAAACCGGCATGGAAAGCCTGATGGATCAGGTTATGGAAATCTTTAACCGGAAAAAGGAACCATCTTTTAATTCATACATTGGCTATATCAATACAAGAGAGATCAATAATATAAAATTCGGAACGCATGGACCGCTGACTTATCACGATATTCAATTTGATCTTGACCTTGAAATTTATGTGTATGGAAATTTTTCGATCGCTGTTACAGAACCTGAACTCTTCATCCGCAATTTTGTTCAGAACTATCACAGTCTTTCATTGGATGAAAGGAATGTCCGTACTCAGCTGCTGAATGAATTTCTGCAGTCTTTTACGGTCGGAATGGTACAGCTTTCCAAAAAGTATCAGTTAATGTATAACGGCACTTATACAAAAGAAATAGCCGCTGCCGTTCTTTCTGATCCGAATCATGCCGGAAACTGGCCGCTTGAGTATGGATTTGAAATTGTAGATGTCAATATCGAGAATATAGAGCTGTCAGACCGCTCAAAAGAACTGATCGAAGTATATATGGCAAATACAAAAGAACGGATCTTTGATCCGAACGCAACTTTGATCGGCGAACAGATCGAAGTTCTCAAATCATTAAAAGAACTGCTCGATGAGGGCGTGTTAACAAAAGAAGAATTTGAAATCAAAAAGAAGGATGTCATGGGATTCTGAGAGATCCTGCTTCAATCAATGAAACACTTTGTTCATTCAGCAATAACCAGGTGTTCATCAAAAATACTCTGCAGCTTTGGCTGCAGTAAAACCATGACTGCCTCCTGATTTCAGATACATGCTTATGAGGCAGATCAGCTTTCCGGATCTTCTTTTCAATGTAATGTATAAAGGAAAGGAATCATCTATGCCTGGAAAAGATAAATCAATGACATCAACTTCCAAATTCATTTCACTGATCTTAAGGCACAAGCCTGAAACAATCGGAATACAGCTTGATGAACACGGCTGGGCGCTTGTGGATGAACTCATTGAAGGAGTAAACAGAACACATCCTCTTGATCTGAAATTACTTGAGAAGATTGTTGCTGAAGATGAAAAGCAGAGATATTCATTCAATGAAGATCATACAAAGATCAGAGCCAATCAGGGACATTCCATTCCTGTTGATGTAGAACTCAAAGAAGTGATTCCTCCCGAAGTTTTATTCCACGGTACAGGATTCAAATATACTTCATCGATTGACAAAGAAGGATTGAAACCCAAGACACGTCTGTATGTGCATTTAAGCAAAGATACAGATACGGCATATAAAGTCGGCTCACGACATGGAAGGCCTGTGATCTATACCATTCTGAGCAGACGTATGCATGAAGACGGCTATACATTCTATCTTTCAGAAAACGGTGTTTACTTAACTAAAGAAGTACCGCTGAAATACTTAGTCAGGGAATAAGAATTTATGATCGGAAATTATAAAATCATCACATTATGCGGTTCAACCAGATTCAAAGATGAATTCATGGAAGTCAACAAAGAGTTAACCCTCAAAGGCAATATTGTCATCAGTGTGGGTTTATTCGGACATTCGGGAGATCAGGAAGTCTGGGAGAATATGGATGAAGGAACACTCACCAGAACAAAAGAGATGCTCGATGACATGCACAAAAGAAAGATTGATTTAGCTGATGAAATCTTTGTCATCAATGTGGGCGGCTATATTGGTGAAAGTACAAAGTCTGAAATTGCTTATGCACTTCAAACCGGTAAGAAAGTGAACTATCTTGAAGAAATCTGATTCATCATTTTTATGATGATTTCAATAAACCAGCATCTGGAGATCAATATGGACATTAATCAATACAACGGAAAATACGTCAGGATCAAAGACAAATGGGGAAAGATTTTTGAAGGCCGTGTTGAATACGGCAATGCAGACTTTCTGGAATGCGAATGGGGCGGTGAAGAAGACGGCTTATTCATGAATGATTTTCTCATTTACAACTCAGATATTGAATCAATTGAAGAAATCAAAGGACACGGCACAATTGAATTATGGACAGAAAATCTGATTCTGCGCAGATACAAAAAAGCAGATGCAAAGGATCTGTATGAAAGAATCGGTAAAGATCCTTCTTCATTTGAGTATTCCGGATGGAATCCTTATGCAACAAAAGAAATGGCAAAAGAAACCGTCAGACGTTTCATTGCCAGCTATAAAGACGAACATGTCTACTCATGGGTGATGGATTGGGAAGACATTCTTGTCGGTACAATCGGTGCCTATGATTATGAAAACGATCAGATTGAAGTCGGCTTCACTGTTGCAAATGGATGGAGAGGAAGAGGTTTTGCCTCCGAAGCATTGAAAGCTGTTGTTGAATATCTCAGTGAAAATGAAGAGATTCCATGCATCATTGCATGGTGTGCATCCGATAATATCGCTTCTGCAAAAACACTTGAAAAGGCCGGTATGAGATATGTGCGAACTGAAAAAGACAGCCTTCAGGCAGGCGAGAAAACTTACGATAAACTGATTTATGAATACAGGAAACAGTCTTAGTCATTTGAATAATCATCAGGAATGAGCTCAGGTGAACAGGGCAGAAAAAGAGAACAATCTCATAAACAGTTATACCTGTATAACAAATTCTGAATACGTATTTGATGCTTTTTCTTCGATGCATCCTTTACAGAAACAAAAATCTGTATTATATGTTCTAATAACAGGGGAAACAGAATATGTTTTTTGATCAGAGTATAAACAAAAAAGCCAGAGATGTGATCAACTGGAAAAAAGGTGAAGCGCATGCCATTGACTGGCTGTATATCGAAGTCGATGATGCTTCACTCATGGAAGAGCTGAACATTGCCAAAAAATACAGAACAACCGTTCAGCTTGCCATGACCAACTGCATGCTCGAAGGAGATATGGTCATTCTGGATAACAAGGATTATTATGCAGTGCGCTATTATGTCGACAAGCTCGAAGGACGCACCAGAACGATTGATCTCTAATTTCACGCCATTATAATTTCCAACCGGACCGGCTGCTCTGCCGGTTTCTTTTAATATGTGACAAATTGCTGCGGTGAATGCTGCACTGAAGTGACGCGACGCATTTTTTATGTGGATCAAAAAATCAGATGATATTTTGATGATGCTTCATTGAGAGTCTTCTCAGATGAACAAAGAGGTGCCCATGCGATAAAATAGGAATGTATTGATTGAAGGAATGTGTAAGAAATGAATATCAAAAAACCTGAAGAGCTTGAAATTGAAATCCTTCCGTATGAATTCTGCATTGCCAAAGTGTCAGATTATTCAAAAGCTGATCTGTCTGAACAATTCACATTCACCGGCAGCACCGACAGCGAGAAATCATTAATCTGTAAAAAAGAGAATGTGCCTGACAATGTTCTGAATATTGATGAAGGCTATGCAGGCTTACGGATCAAAGGGATTCTTGATTTCAGTCTCATCGGTATTCTTGCAAAGATTGCTGAGATCCTTGCATCCAGGGCAATCAGTATTGTCCCTGTTTCAACATTTGATACCGATTATATTTTCATCAAAAAGGATAAACTTGAAGAAGCAGTGAATGCTTTAAAAGCAAACAGATACATCATCAATTAAGTGCAGTTGCGGCAAAAGTGCAGAAATGAAAGGAGAGCAGAATGGAACGTTTAAGATGCGTTGTTGAACGGATTACCTATCAGAACAATGAAAACGGCTATTCTGTTCTCAAATGCAAAGCAAAAGGATTTTCAGATCTTGTCACTGTGACAGGAGTCATGCCTGAGGTGCATGCAGGCAGTGTATTGAATTTAGGCGGATTCTGGAAGATGGATCCCAAATACGGAAGACAGTTCAATGTACTCTCATTTGAAGAAACACTTCCTGCCACAGCCTATGGTATTGAGAAGTATCTTGGCTCAGGCATGATCAAGGGAATCGGACCGAAGTATTCCAAAAAAATTGTGAATCAGTTTGGCAAAGACACACTCGATATCATTGAAGAAGAACCTGACCGTCTTCTTGAAGTGAGTGGTATCGGTCCCAAACGGGTTGAGAGAATCAAGGAATCATGGCGTGAACAGAAGGAAGTCAGAAATATCATGCTGTTTCTGCAGTCACATGATGTCTCCACCGGCCATGCAACAAAGATCTATAAAACCTATGGCGATCAGTCAATTGATGTTGTAAAGGAAAATCCATACAGACTTGCGGATGATATCTGGGGAATCGGCTTTAAAACAGCAGATACGATTGCTTCTAAGCTTGGTTTCGGCAATGAAAAATATGTGCGCTTAAGAAGCGGATTATTATATACACTCAATGCATTAAGCGATCAGGGACATTGTTTCGCAACAAGAGACATGTTACTCAAAACAGGAATCGAAATGCTGAATGTGGAAGAGACATTGCTTTCAAATGCCCTTGATCAGATGATCAAAGACAATGATGTGATTACTGAAGATTTTCAGAATCAGGAAGAAGAAACAGAGAAAGCTATCTATCTTCCTCCTTTTTACCATGCTGAAAAAGGCTGTGCCGAAAGACTGAAAACAATCTATGAAGGTGTGAGCAGGCTGCGCTATGACACAAGGGGAATTGCCGAGCGTGTACAAAGAAGAACAGGCATGAAGTATGACTCTGTTCAATTACAGGCAATCTCAACTGCTTTATCAAGCAAGATCCTGATCCTGACGGGCGGACCGGGCACGGGCAAAACAACAACCACACTCGGAATCATTTCTGCCTTCAGAGAATCGGGAGCTTCGATATTGCTTGCGGCGCCGACCGGCAGAGCTGCCAAGCGCTTAAGTGAAACAACGAATATGGAAGCCAAAACCATTCACCGGTTGCTTGAATACAAGCCTCCCGAAGGCTATCAGAAAAATGAAGGAAGCCCGCTCGAAGGGGATGTATTAATCGTTGATGAATGCTCGATGATTGATGTGATGCTGATGTATGCACTGTTAAAGGCAGTCCCCGACTCCATGCGTATGATCTTAGTAGGAGATATTGATCAGTTGCCATCAGTCGGGGCAGGGAATGTCTTAAGGGATGTCATTGATTCAGGCTGCTTCCCGGTGGTGAGACTCACCCGCATTTTCAGACAGGCACAGGATTCAAGAATCATCATGAATGCCCATAAGGTCAATGCCGGCAAAATGCCTGATTTAAGCAACGGCATGAATACGGATTTCTTCTTTGTCGATATGGAAAAACAATTGAACGAAGAAGACAGTGAAGCAGATAGCTCTGTCATTGCACAAAAGGCAGCTGAAACAATCAGAGAGCTTGTACAGACAAAACTGCCGAAATACTACAAAATGAAACCTTCTGACATTCAGGTGTTAACTCCCATGCAAAGAGGTACTGCCGGAGCAGCCAATCTGAATCTGATTCTGCAGGAAGCGATCAATCCTTCCGCTGAATTCTTAAAGCGGGGAGGCATCACTTACAGAGTCAATGACAAAGTCATGCAGATCAAAAACAACTATGACAAGGAAGTCTTCAACGGGGATATCGGTGTCATTGCGAATGTGGATCTAGAAGACAGAACACTGAGTGTGCGGTTTGATGATCGGGAAGTTCCTTATGATTCCAGTGAACTTGATGAGCTTGTACTAGCCTACGCGGCAACCATCCACAAATCACAGGGATCGGAATACCCTGTGGTCGTCATGCCGGTACTCATGAGTCATTTTGTCATGCTGCAGAGAAATCTCATCTATACAGGCATCACAAGAGCCAAAAAGGGTCTGATTCTTGTCGGTACAAAAAAAGCACTGTCATATGCTGTACGCAATGTGACCGTGCATAAACGCAATACATTATTGAAACAAAGACTGCAGTCGGTGCTGAACAAAGCAGAACAGCCACCAGAGATCAGAAATGACAACAGATCCCGCAACGAGTGGCTGAAACAGGACCTCTTCAAACGCATTGAGCGCTCCAAATTCAGAAATTCATTTCAATTGAAACAGGCAGATATCCAATATCTCAAAGAGAAGGGATACCGTGAAATTGAGCGCCATGCCAAAGAGCTGATTGCCAAGCGGCTCGCACCTGCGCGTCCTGAAAATGACGGCAAACAGACACCGATGAGAGGTGCACCGAACGGCCATCCGGTATTCCTTGCCCAACACGCCACAGGCACCTGCTGCAGAGGGTGTCTGGAAAAATGGCACAGCATCCCGCAGAACAAAGAGCTTTCTCTGGAAGAACAGAACTATGTTGTGCGCGTCATTATGGAATGGATCACAAGACAGTATCAGAAAGCTTCAAAGTCATGAAGCCTGACTGTCTTTTTATTTGAGCAGTCAGGCTTCTCAGGAATTGTATTGAATTGTCTATAACTGAATTGTTTGAAATCAGAAGCAAAACTTCTGATCAGATCATTGAGCTGCGGTATTCGGCAGGTGTGACTGCAAAGGTCTGCTTGAAGACTCTGTCAAAATAGCTGCGCTCGCTGAAGCCTGTCTGTAATGCAATCTCATCAATGGCGGTATTGCTGTTTCTGAGCAGATTGCATGCACTTAACATTCTGAAGTCACGCAGAATCTCGGAGAATGTCTTGTGTGTATATTTTTTTAAGAAACGGATCATTGATCTTGTTGTATAGGAAAAATGATCGGAAAGTGACTGAAGTGTCACATCCGTGTAATTGTCATGGACATAGGTCAGAACTGTATTGATATCAAGTCCTTCATTATTTGTAACCGAAAGTTCGGAACGCGTGGACAGGCGGATTCTTGACAGCCTGACAAGAAGATTCTGAAAATCCAGATACATGATCTTCTCATACATCTCTTCTTTGACGATGAATTCTGCAATCATGTTATGAAGGGGATTCAGGGCATCACTTCCTGCAAGATGGAATGCACAGTACTGATCGCCCGGAATGTCATAGAGAGAATGAATATAAAACTGCAGAACCGGATTGTTTTCGGAAAAGAGATTCAGGAATGATTGACTGAAGACTTCTCTGCCGGCAAGAATGTTGAAGACAACTGCATCCGGATCATCGAGTATGAGCTTATGAACTGTCTGAAGATTATAAAGCAGAAGATCTCCGGCAGATAAACGCATCTCTTTATTTCCGATCACGTTTTTGCATGTGCCGGCATAGACATACATCATTTCAAAGAAATCATGATTGTGATAAAGGCTTTCCCGATAATTGATTCCTGACTGAATCTCTTCTTCATGAAAGATTTCCGCCTTGATATGCAGAGATAATCCGCCTGCAAATTCTGTCTTCTGCTGCAGAGGCAGATAGACTTCAGGCGAAGAAAAATACTTCAGGATATTTCTGAGCTCTGTATTATCCTTTTCAACCGGCAGGTTGGTGAGATAGGAATTCAGATGAATTGCCGTAAAGGTGGGATTGATCCGTTCTTTGCGGATTGTTTCGTTGATGATCTCGATATCGTTCATGATGCATTACCTGTATCAATTGTCACATTTTTCCATATCTGTTGTCACCTAAATTCATAAAAAAACAGCTGAAAATATCTAGAATGTAAGTGCATACACAAGGAGACAGATGTGATGAAGAAAACAGTCAGAACAGCACTTGCAGGATTGCTTGCCGCATCAATGATCGGGTGCACACAGTCAGCCGAAACAGAACCGGAAGAAGAAAACAACACAGTGAAATCAGAATTTGCAGCAGCTTTTGCAAATCCGTCAGATGAGAACAAACCTCTGACCAGATGGTGGGTTCCCGGTTCCATGATGGACAAAGAAGAAGTGAAAAAAGAAATCGAATCCATGGTACAGGCAGGATTCGGTGGTGCAGAGATTGTTCCGGTCTCCGTTGCCGGAGGTGACGGCGAAGGTCATCTTGACTGGGGCAGCGACAGCTGGAAAGAGATTACAAAATACATTCTTGAAGTTGCGAAGGAAAACAACTTCACCATTGACTTCACTATGACACCGGCCTGGCCGCTTGCACTTCCGACAATCGTTGATGTCAATGATCCTGATCAGGGTGCACAGATGGAACTGGATGGCGCATTTGTGGACGGAATCACTGCCGACAAGCCGTTTAACGGAACACTTCCGGTTTCGGAAGAAGCAGTGAGTGATGCTGAAAAGGTGAACGGAAGAGTGATGCTGGCTGGAGTCAGTGTGGCTAAATATGTCGACAAAGAAAACAAAGTCCTTGCATTTGAGAGTGCTGAAAGACTCAACGGTGAATTCATCAAAGACAACAATGACGGCACATACAGTGCAGAATTCAAACCGGAAGGAGAAGGGGAATATGTTCTCTTTGCATGGTATTCCCATCCATCCGGAAATCAGAAATATGAAAACAACCAGGTTGATCATTATTCCAAAGCAGGAAGCCAGATGATCATCGACTATTGGGAAAATGAACTGATCCCATACTATGGCGATGCATTTGAAAGCTGCAGATCAATGTTTGTCGACTCTCTGGAGTTTGAAACACATCTTGACTGGACACATGATCTGCAGGCATCCTTCATGAATGATTATGGCTATGACATTACAGCCTATCTGCCGGCAATCTATGACGGCAGCGATGAATGGACAGCGATCGGCAACTATATGGGTGAACCGGTTCCTTCCTTCACATTTGATCAGAATTCAAAAGAAGTACTCAATGACTTCCGTGAAGAACTCACACACATGTACATTGAAAACAATATCAAGCCGCTTCAGCAGTTCTGTGCAAAGCATGATGTGACACTCCGCTATCAGACATCCTACGGCAAGAGCCTGGATACAGCTGAAACAGCGATGTATCCGGATATTCCTGAAACAGAATCACTCTACGGCAATGACTATATGGACTTCTACCGCCTGCAGGCAGGTGCCGTCCATGCGGCAGACAAGAAGATCTATTCCATGGAAACTTCTGCCGAATGGACAGAAACATGGAATCCGAAAAAGGATAACGGAGAATACGGAACACGCGGCAACGGTGAATACAACTCCGGCAACTACGAACAGACTTTCCTCGATCACATCTGGCATGATCAGCGTGCATTCGCAAGCGGCGTCAACCAGGTTGTCTTCCATGGCTATCCTTACAACGGTTCCTATAACGGCAAAGCAGTGGAAGGAACACAATGGCCCGGTTTCACCGGATTTGAATCCTACAGATGGTCAAATTCATGGGGTGAAAGACAGCCCAACTGGCTCTTTGCGAAAAACTACCTCAGCTTCATTGCGAGAAACCAGTTTGTATTAAGACAGGGAACAGCCAAAGTCGATGCGGCGGTCTATCACCACAGCTACTATGAAACAATCGACTTCTGGGGACCTGAAAAGATCTTTACAACCGAAGTCCTTGAACAGAACGGCTACAGCTATGACTTCATTGATCCTTCCGTCATGGAACTTGACAATATGAAAGTCACAGACGGCAGACTCGACATTGAAGGGGCAGCTTATCAGGCACTGATTCTTGACAATGTAAATGATCTTCCTTATGAAACAGCAGTGAAGCTCAATGAATATGCAGATGCAGGTCTTAAGATTGTCATCATCGGAGATCCTGCAGAAGAAAGATCTTACCTCAACGATGCAGACATCAAAGATCAGATGAATACACTGCTCTCCAAAGAGAATGTGATTCAGATCGCTTCTGATGATGAAACAGCAGATGCACTGAAAAATGCAGGTGTCATCCCGGCAGCTTCCTATGAAAACGAAACACTCTTAACTGCCCACAGAGCAGATGATACAAAGGATTACTACTTCATTTACAACTACGGCAACGCCAATAACTACAGAGATGTACAGACAGCAAAGACAGTTGATACCGATGTTGTTCTCAAAGGAAACGGAAAACCTTATCTCTTCAATGCATGGACAGGTGAAGTCAGTGCAGCTGATTATACAGAAAGCGAAGAAGGCATCAAGGTTCATGTACACCTTGAACCCAATGACTCAATGATCGTTGTCATCAGTGAAGAAGTGCTGGCTGAAGCAAAAGAAGCTCCTGCCGCAATGAGTGAAGAGATTAAAGTGAGCGGTTGGAATCTCAAGATTGAATCCTGGACACCGGGAGAAACAGTCCTTGAAACAGTGAAGACAGTCGTCTTCGACGAAAGCATCGATTCACTCAAAACATGGGATCAGCTGGACAAAGATCTCAAAGATGTATCAGGTACCGGTACCTATACAGCATCCTTTGAAACTCCGGAAGGATATGAAGAAGGGCAGCAGGTTTATCTGCACCTTGGCAGAAACAAAGATGCCTATGGCGTTAAGATCAACGGCACTGAAGTGATCGCAGATCAGGTCAGCGGCGACGCGGATGTGAGTGCAGTTCTGCACAAAGGCACAAACGAAATCGAAATCACGGTTGCGACATCCCTCTTAAATGCAGTTCTCAAAAACAACGCCAGCATCCTGAACGATGAAGGCAGAGTCCTTGATGACAGAAGCCCTGCCGCATATGGACTCCGCAATGAAGTGACACTCTCAGGAGCCGCATACAGATAATCATTCAGCCAAAATGAAAAAGATCGGAACAATACTTAAGGTTCTGATCTTTTTTCGTTTCGCTGAATCAAAGAAGGCTCTATAAGCATCTGATCATCACTTCAGACATTGTATGTTCTGTCTGAATTTCATAAACAGATATTCACTTTCAGATTATGAAAGTGGGTTCACCATGATGAAAATAAAGAGACTAGCTGCGGTGCCAATAAAAAAAGTGCAGAAAAAAACGGAGGCAATTATGAGTGAGACAAAAGAAATTTCTTCACAAAATTTCTCAATGAGAAGCTGATTCCTTTCTCCGCAAAGGTGTCGCAGAACAAGTACATTCAGTCCATCGGACAGGGATCGATGGGTCTGATGGCAATCATCATAGTCGGTGCAGTTTTCAACCTGCTCAACACAATCCCGATTGATGCCTATCAGAATTTCCTGACAAGCACCGGAATCGAAGCAGGTCTGAATGCAATCTAAGGTGATTGTGATGACACAGAAAATCCGCTCCAACCGGATCAACGGTTCTGATCTTATCATTTCGATCGGTGAAACCAATCAGGATGACAGCGGCAAATTCGGCGCACTTGCGGTTATGGATCAGCTTGTGCTGCAGTATATGAAAAGACATTATGTACGGCTGAAAGGAATTGCTTCATTCTGAATGCTGCATTTCCAAAAAACACTTATTCTGCAAAAACCTGACACAAAGAATGCACACAGATTGGTTTTCTGTGTGCTTTTGTAATCTGCTTTTAAGATCTCATATTCAGGAGAGTTCACTATCATGAAGAAGCCATGATTCTGTCATCCTTGTATTGCCGTATGCCGGCAGGAAGAATCAGACTTTGTCTTTTTCTTTGCTGATTATCTGTGCATTTTTAATGAATCTCATCGGTTATACATCAGTATTGAAGAAAGAATCTCAGGAATGAATTATAATATTGCTGTAAATGTGAAAGGAAACCAATATGCGCAGATACAGAAGAGGAGTGCTGCTGTTTGTACTGGCAGGCATCGCCATGTTTGTATACGGAATCTATACGACCTTCTTTGAAAACAGAGGCTATGTCAAAACCGACGCAGTCATTATGCATATCGAAGAAATATGGAACGGATCGGATGAGTCAGGAATGGATGATTACAGCTATATTTCAACCGTTGTCTATGAAGTGGACGGAAAAG
>JAUNEN010000015.1:25177-51872 GCA_030525525.1 Erysipelotrichaceae bacterium | reverse complement strand
CAAAAAAATTGCCGTTTTTTCAAACAGCAATTCATTCATGGTGGAGCCGAAGAGACTCGAACTCTCTACCTCATCGCTGCCAGCGATGCGCTCTCCCAGGTGAGCTACGACCCCGTGCATGAATAAGGATACCACATAAGTGATCAAATGATAATAAAAAGTTCCGGAAGTTCACAAATGCAGAATACCGGCATCATAAAAGACGGAAGAATTCCGACTTCTCCCGCCCTTATGCTTCTATAATCTGTTTTTGTTTAATTTTGAATGGCAGATCTGTAAATGAAAGTAACGATCATCGCTCTTGTACATTTATTACCGACACCGAATCTCCCGGTACCGTCATTCAATCCTACCGTAATTCCGTTGGATGCCGCCCATGAAATTGAATCATAATAGTATCTGCCCTTTTCCACATCTGTAAATTCCTGATGCGTCCCGACTTCCGGATATCCGGCTGAGCGATACAGGAATGTGACACACTGCTCTCTGGTACACGGCAGATCAACGCCGAATCTTCCTGTTCCGTCATTTAAACCTGTCGTAATGTTGTTTTCAGCTGCCCATAAAACTGCTCTGTAGTAATAAGCATCTCCGCTGACATCGACGAAAGGATTATTCACGGTAACCGGTTCAGGTTGTCCATTCAGCCTCCAAAGGAAGGTCACAACCTGTGCCCGGGTACTGGCGTCATTCGGTCTGAAATGGGTCGGATCTGTTCCTGTGGTGATTTTATTGTTGACTGCAAAATCAATCGGCTTATGTGACCAGTCATTTTTTACATCGACAAAATTTGCGCTCGGACAGATTTCGTCATGTTTGGATGCATCGCAAAGCTTACACCAGAAGACTCCGTAGCCATGCTGATCCCCGACTGATTCAGTTATCACTTCTGTGCACTCCCATTGATGCGCATCAGGATCGAGCGGAATCTGCTTTGTGGAGGTTCTTCTGCATGATGTGCATGTATATGTCATAACACCCGCACTGATACAGGTCGCAGGTGTTGTCACTTTACCGTTATCCCAAGTATGAACGCCTGTTGCAGGAATTGATTCTGTTCTGGTCGTTCCGCACGTTGAACATGTATAAGTTTTAATCCCGGTATTGATACAGGTAGCTGCCGACGTAACTCTCCCGCCATCCCAGACATGTGCTCCGCTAGCCGGTATTGTTTCTGTTGCAGTCTGCCCGCAGGTCGTGCATGTGTAAGTCCTGATTCCTGTATTTGCACATGTCGGTGCTATGGTTACGACGCCGCCATTCCAGCTGTGCGTATGAGTAGCTCTCGGCGCATTGCATCTTGAACAAGGCGTATATCCCCTGGCAATCGCATCGCTTAATGAAATACTGATTTTCGACTTGCTCAGATAACGGCAGTTTGCTGCATGATACTTGGTACCTGATTTTGTAATATACACAATCGTATCTGCATAAACTGCACCAGTAAATGAAGCGAATAGAATACCTATAATAGCCAAGACGGTTAACAGACGTTTCATTCAAAGCCTCCTGTTTCCGGAACATATCTGTTTCTTGATTCAACTACTAATGTAGTATGCAAAGGCTTTTGAATCAAGAAGTACAGCCTGTTAAGAGATTCATCACTGTTTCATTCACTGCAGGCGGAAATCATTTCTGTCCGTTAACCTTGATTTTAAATATTATGATTATGACAGAAGTTCCACCAGCGGAAATCAGACAGAAACTCATCAAAAATCCGGAGGAAGTAAACTTATGATCGACGGCAATATCAGAGATTTCACAGATCAGCTTAATTACGGACAGGAAATTGTATTTTCCTATCAGGGAAAAAAATACTTTATTCAGGGATGGTGGAGCAGCGAAAGCTGTGAAGCATCCTTGGTTTTGACTGATGGGTCTTCAGAAGAATTCACCGGATATCTCTGGGAACATCATGATCCATCAATGGAGCGATGCGCCGAAGCCTTTTTAACAACCCCGATATGGGACGGAAAGAATTTTCTGCAGATCGAAAAAGAAGTCACTTGGATTGACTGGTAATGCAGATGATTCTGTGATCGCAGAAGAAAACCGGAAAGATATCCCTTCCGGTTCTTGCAATATGACAGTAATAATTGATTTTTATACGCCGGAGTATGCGGAGAAGCCGCCGTCGATCGGCAGTGTGACACCTGTGATGAAACTTGCAGCGTCGTTGTTCAGTAAGAACAGAACAGCGCCTGCGAGTTCTTTTTCGCTGTCACCGAATCTTCCCATCGGAGTCGCTGCCAGGATCTTGCCTGTTCTTGCAGTCGGTGTTCCGTCCGGATTGAACAGAAGAGCAGCGTTCTGCTTTGTTGCAAAGAAGCCCGGAGCGATTGCGTTGACACGGATTCCTTCTTTGCTGAAGTGAACAGCGAGCCACTGTGTGAAGTTGGAGATCGCTGCCTTTGCACCTGAGTATGCAGGGATCTTTGTGAGCGGTGTATAAGCATTCATGGAAGAGATATTCAGGATGTTGCATCCTTCTCTGCCGAGCATCTGACGGGCAAATGCCTGGGTCGGAATCAGTGTGCCGATGAAGTTCAGGTTGAAGACAAATTCAACACCGGACTTGTCCAGATCGAAGAAGCTCTTTGTGTCGCCTTCCAGATCTCCTGTTTCATAGTATTCCTTGTCTGTTGTAGCACGGGGATTGTTTCCGCCTGCACCGTTGAGCAGAATATCGCAGGGACCCAGATCCTTCATGACTTCGTCAGCGACTGCATAGCATGCTTCCTTATCGAGAACATTGCATGCGTAAGCCTTGGCAACGCCGCCTTCTTCAACGATTTCATTTGCGAATGTGTTTGCTGCTTCATAGTTGATATCAAGTAGTGCAACCTTTGCACCTGCTCTTGCAAGGACCTTTGCAAATGCGGAACACAATACGCCGCCAGCTCCTGTCACAACAGCAACTTTTCCGTTCAGATCAGTATTCAGTACATTCTTTTCCATTTTCAGATTCCTCTCTTGCTTGCTTTTTCAATTGCTTCCCAAAGACCGTTGATATATGTTGCACCGAGTGCTCTGTCATAGAGTCCGTACCCCGGCATTGCTACTTCGCCCCAGATCATTCTGCCGTGATCAGGTCTGATCGGTCCTTCAAATCCGATGTCATATAAAGCCTTGACGATTTCATACATATCGAATGTTCCGTCGCTTGACAGATGTGCTGCCTCCTCGAAGTTTGTCGGGGAATGGAAGTACAGATTTCTGACATGTGCGAAGTGGATTCTTCCCTTCAGCGAGCGGATCATATCTGGCAGATCGTTGTTCAGGTTTGTTCCATAGGAACCGGAGCAGAAAGTCACTCCGTTATGAACATCATCAACCGCATTCATGAGTCTCAGGATGTTTTCCTTGTTGATGATGATTCTCGGCAATCCGAATACGCTCCATGCAGGATCATCCGGATGGATTGCCATCTTGATGTCATATTCATTGCATACCGGCATGATTGCCTTCAGGAAGTAGACAAGATTCTCAAAGAGCTTTTCATTATCAATGCCCTTGTAGAGTTCAAAGAGTTCCTTGACCTTTGCCATTCTTTCAGGCTCCCAGCCCGGCATGACTGTTCCGTTCATATCGCCGGCAATGGAGTCAAACATCTTTTCAGGATCGAGTGCATCGACTGCTTCCTGTGTGTAGGCAAGAACTGTTGAACCGTCTGCTCTCTTTCTTGCCAGTTCTGTTCTTGTCCAGTCAAAGACAGGCATGAAATTATAGCAGACCAGATGAATGTCTTCTTCACCGAGGTTTTTCAGGCATTCAATGTAGGTTGCGATGTCCTTGTCTCTGTCGGCAGAACCGGTTTTGATAGCGTCGGAAACGTTGACGGATTCAATTCCTTCAATCCTGAGTCCGGCAGCCTCAACTTCATTTTTGAGGGCTCTGATTTCTTCGCGTGTCCATAAGTCACCGGGCTGCTTGTCATAAAGCATCGTGATGACGCCTGTGACGCCGGGAATCTGTCTGATCTGTTCCAGTGTGACTGTGTCGTATTTTGAACCATACCAGCGCAATGTCATTTTCATAAGTGATTTCTCCTTTTGTTTACACTTCTATTTTTGTCCTTTTCCCTCTGTTTTTACATTGTCACAATTGATATCAACATTGCAGAAATTGTGGTATTCTGAATTCATGAAAAAAAGATACCGATCAGAATTCAATACCCGCCAGAACATGATGAAAGACAATTACGAGATCTACTATTACAGTGACTCGCACTTTCAGAGTGTCTCCCCGCACAAGCATGATTATTATGAATTCTATTTCCCGGCAGCCGGCAAAATCGATATGGAAATCACAGGAACACGCACCCCTCTTTCCAACCGCTCGGTTGTCATTATTCCGCCCGGCACCCTTCACAGAGCAATCACTGAAAACTCCGACAAATCGTACTGCCGCTATGTCTTCTGGATTTCAAAATCCTATTTCAATCAGCTTGCCAAAGATTCTGAAAACTTCGGATATATTGTCCGTCTGGCATCCGAACAGCAGCGCTTTATTCATCATTTCAAAGAAAATGAATATCCTTTGATCCAGGCAAAGGTTCTGCGTCTGATAGAAGAAGATAAATCCGAACAGTATGCAGGCAATGATTTTGTACGGATCTGCATTTACGATCTGATCCTGACACTCGACAGACTTGTCTATGAACGCGATCACCCGCATACAGAAAAGAAACAGACAGATCTTGTTCAGCAGATCATGGAATATATTGAAGGCAATCTAGATGAAGATCTTTCACTCGAGCAGCTCAGCGATCATTTCTTTGTATCGAAATATCACATTGCCCATATATTCAAAGAAAGAACCGGCTTCGGCATTCATCAGTATATCCAGAAAAAAAGACTGGAAAGATGTGCCAACGAAATCAAGACCGGAAGAGCTGTCAGCCGTGTTTTCCGTGAATACGGCTTTACGGATTATTCCTCCTTCTACCGGGCCTTCCGCAAAGAATATCATCTTTCACCGAGTGAGTTTCAGGCAGTCTATCTTCATGATCCTGCCTTCCCTTCCGCAAATTCAGAAAACGGCTGAGATCATATCGATTTCAGCCGTTGTTTTTATAGATAGTAGATCATTGTCAGCAGCGGCATTGTACCGATGCAGAGGAGGGTTGTCATTGTATTGATTGCGGTTGCCATGGAGGCATCCTTGCCATAGAGCTGCGCCATCTGGGTAACGGTTGAAGCGCTTGGCGTCATGGTTGCCATCAGGGAAATATAGATAATCGTCACGCCTGCCGGATTCATTTTTGTGATGCCGCAATACTTCATCACCAGCATGACAGCCAGAGGAATCAGAATCATTTTCAGTGCGCTGAGCACCCAGATCCGTTTTCCTTTCACGATTGATTTCATATCAACCCCGGCCAGAATAATTCCGAGCATCAGCATCGATACCGGCCCGATGACTCCACCCAGTGACTTCACAGTCGATTTGAGCAGCGGCGGCAGCTGGATATGAAGCAGGAACATGATCAGTCCGAGTACGCATGCGATGAGATTGACATTGGAGACAATTGCCTTGAAATCAGCAGCCTTTCTTCCTTCAACCAGAGAGCGGCCGTGCGTCCATAGGATAAACAGCTGAACAATCATGAATGCACTTGCATAGATGACCCACTCTTCGCCATGGATTGCGCTGACAAGCGGAATGATCAGATTGCCTGCATTGGAGTAGATCAGAGAAGCTTTTTCAATGCTGTCAAAATGAAAGATCCGGTCCAGTGAATAGACAATCACAAACAGAAGGACATGGATCAATAATGCCGAGACAACAGCAAGCAGAAACCCTGAGGCAGCTTCACTTGTGTATTCGATCTGGAATGCATTGAGAATCGTACACGGTGTGATGATGTAGACAAGAAGTGCCGACAGCGGTCGGCTGTCAGAGGATTTCAGGATGCCGAAGCGGACCAGAAGATATCCGCAAAACATCATGATGAACAGCTGAATAATCTGTTCTGCCAAAGTCACTGCAATCATAAAAAGCTCCTTTTCAGCTTATCCTGTATATTGTACGCACGGGTTTTCACTTGTGCAATCACTCTGCATTTGCCTTTTTTCAAATTATTTACTGTAATTTTCCCTTCCTTAAAGTAGAATAAAAACACCGTCTGTGAAAAATCGATCACAGACGAAAGAGGTGTAACAATATGAAAAATGAAGAAAGAGGAAAGTTTTCGGGAAGACTCGGCTTTGTACTTTCGGCTGCCGGAGCTTCGGTAGGACTCGGCAATATATGGCGCTTCCCCTATCTTGCGGCAAGGTATGGCGGCGGAGCATTCCTGCTTGTCTATATCATCCTTGCGGCAACTTTCGGCTACACGATGATCATCGCCGAAACAAGCATCGGCCGCTCATGCAAACGCGGACCGGTCGGCGCATTCAATCTTTATTCAAAATCAAAGGGAATCAGAGCAGGCGGATGGCTCAATGCAGTCATTCCGATTCTGATTGTTCCCTATTACTCAGTGATCGGCGGATGGGTATGCAAATATCTCTATGAATTCATATGCGGCGATATGAACAGAATCACATCCGATACCTTTTTCACCGATTTCATCACATCCGGATGGGAAGCTGAAATCTGGTTTGCGGTCTTCATCTTCTTTGTGCTCGCAGTCATCTGGCTTGGCGTCAATAACGGAATCGAGCGTGTTTCCAAGTTCATGATGCCGGTCCTTGTCATCCTGTCAATCGTCATCTGCATTTACACTCTGACACGTCCGGGAGCACTGGAAGGCGTGAAATATCTGCTGATTCCCGATTTCAGTCATTTCTCATGGATGACGGTCGTTTCGGCAATGGGACAGATGTTCTATTCCCTTTCCATCGCAATGGGAATTCTGATCACCTTCGGCAGCTATATGAAAGATGACACAAGCATTGATCACTCAACCATCCAGGTCGAAATCTTCGATACAGCGATTGCAATTCTTGCGGGTCTCATGATTATCCCTGCTGTCTTCGCCTTCTTCGGCGGCAATCCCGAAACCCTGAATCAGGGACCTGCCCTGATGTTTATCACAATGCCGCGTATTTTTGCAGATATGGCAGGCGGCAGACTGATCGGCATTCTGTTCTTTGTGCTGGTTCTGTTTGCGGCTTTGACAAGCGCCATCGCTTTATGCGAAAGTGCAGTATCCACATTTGTCGATGAATTCGGTTGGTCCCGCTACAAGGGCACATCCATCATGGCAGTCATTATTCTGCTTCTCGGCACTTTGTCGTGTCTTGGCTACGGTCCGCTTGCGGGAGTGAAGCTCATCGGAATGCAGTTCCTTGATTTCTTTGACTTCATGACAAATTCAGTCATGATGCCAATTGCGGCAATCTTCATCTGCCTGCTTGTCACAAAGCATATGGGTCTTGATAAAATTGAAGCAGAAGTCACAAAAGGCGGCCATTCATTCTCAAGAAAGAAGATCTTCAACTTCATGATCCGCTATGTATGTGTTGCCTTCGCATTCATCATTCTTCTTTCCTCGATTGCTTCGGCATTCGGATGGATCAAAATCTGAGGAAACAGTTATGAAAAACACAACGATCGAATACTTCAACGAGAAAGCGCAGAAATGCTTTGATGACGCATTCACCATTACGGAAAGAACCAATCAGGATCACTTCCTTTCGTATCTCAGACCGAACGCTCATATTCTTGACTTCGGCTGCGGCTCGGGAAGAGACAGCGCCTATTTCTCGGAAAAAGGTTTTGAAGTCACATCGACTGACGGAAGCAGTGAAATGTGCAGACTCGCTTCACAATATCTGCATAAAGAAGTCAGGTGCCTGGAATTCAATGAGCTGAACGAAGAAAACAAATATGATGCAATCTATGCTTCGGCATCGATCATGCATCTGGAATATGAGAAGCTGATCGAAGTCTTTCCGAAAATTGCCAAAGCACTGAAGAAAGACGGCATCATCTATGTTTCCTTCAAGTATGGAGAAAATGACGGATATCTCGGCAAACGCTATTACACCTATATGAATGAGAAGCGCTTTGCTGAAATGATGGCTCAGTTTGAAAACCTGAGTGTCATCGAACAGGGAATCTTCGGCAACGAACATCCCGGCCAGCCTGACTTCAGATGGCTTTACGCTTACATCAGAAAGATTGACTGAAAATGAAATACCGGCCTCAGCAGGTCACTGCTGAAACCGGTATTTTTTATTTTCTTATTTTTCAAATTCTGCGATGCATGCAAATGCATTCAGGCTGCGCGGATAGCCGATATACGGAATCATCTGCTCAACCACCTTACGTAAGAATGCAGTGTCATTGCCGACATTGATGTTGCCCTGAATATGGGATCTCAGCTGCGGTTCGCATCCGCCCTGGGCAAGCAGGAAACAGAATGTGATCATTTCGCGGTCAGCCAGATTCAGTCCTTTTCTTGTGTAATAATCGCCGAAGCAGTTGCTTGCCAGCCAGTAGTTGACCGTTCCGCCCTTCCAGAAATCCTTCATGCCTTCGCCGAAGATTGCCACCTGTGCAGCCGTTCCGGTTTCCTGACGGTTTTCATCGGTATTGGTCAGACGGCTTTCTTTTGATTCTTCAATTCCGAGCTGTCTGAATACTTCATTTGTTTTCATTGAGAACGGGAAGACTCTTGCAATTCCAAGATATGCTGTTCCCTGATAGACAAGCTCCTTGATTTCTTCCGGTTTGACACCGAACTCACGGACTGCGGCAGGAATGATTACGCCGAACTCATCAACTGCCATCGCTCCCATGCATGTCGCAAGAATTGCCAGAGTGCGGTGTCTTTCATCAAGATCATTCGCATTGACGACTTCGTCATACGCCCAGTTTTCATATCTTACCGAGTATTCGTAATCCGGATCGTTTTCATTCAGTTCAAAGCCCGGAAACATTCTTTCATGAAGTTTTTTTGCATTGTCTTTGTACATTTTCTGATTTTCCCCTGATCAAAGTGAATTGTAGATTTCGTCGCTTACAGGTTCCAGCCATTCATGAGAGCCTTCGACTGTTTTCGACATGATTGAAAGATGAGCGAACCACGAATCCTTCGCTGCGCCATGCCAGTGCTTGACATCAAGCGGGATTTCAATCACTGAGCCGGGAACCATTTTCACGGCTTCCTTTCCCCACTCCTGATACCAGCCTTCCCCGCCGACACACACAAGAATCTGCTGGCATCCGTGATGGATATGCCAGTTATTGCGGCAGCCGGGTTCAAAAGTGACATTGGCAATATCGATCTGTGCGTCTTTACCGGTCAATGCAGCGAGCCATGTTTTCCCTGTGAAGTATTGCGAAACAGGATTTGTTCCGCCGACTTCAAAAGGTGATACTTTCATCGGTTTCTGGTCCATATGATCTCCTTTTCATCTGTTTATACGAATATTTTAACGAATCTGCACATGTGTGAAAATATGGAAATTGATGATTCTCAATCATCTGCACACATTGATGGGACTTTCGGCAAGATATGCATAGACATTGTCAAACACAATCTTTGCTCTTCTGACCATTGCTTCTTCGGAAATGAAAGCCTGATGAGGCGTCAGAAGTGTATTCTTTGCATTCAGAAGAGGATAATCTGCCGGCAGCGGCGGTTCCATATCGTAAACATCAATGCATGCAAAACCGAGTTCATCATGATTGAGGGCATCTGCCAGTGCCGCATTGTCGACAATCGGTCCCCTTGCGCAGTTGATGAATACGGCATCATTTTTCATTAATGCAATCTTCTCTTTTGAAATGAGTCCCTTTGTTTCGGCATTGTTGGGAAGGTTCAGAGAAATAATGTCACTCTCTGAAAGCACTTCATCCAGTGTTTTGTATTCAATTCCGAGTGCTCTGGCTTCTGCCTTCTCACTTCTGCTGTATGCAATGACATTTGCGCCGAAGGCAAGAAACAGCTTTGCGGCTCTCATGCCGATTGCACCAAGGCCGATGATACCGACTGTACGGCCGGCGATTTCCCTGCCGCCCAGACCTGCCGCAGTGCCGCCGTTTCTGACTGCATGATCTGCTTTGATCATGTTTCTGAGACCTCCCACTGCCATGGCAATGATCAGCTCGGCAACCGTCTCTGTTGAATAGCCTGCCGCATTGCATAACATGATGTTTTTCTCACGCGCTTTGGATACATCGACATGGTCGATTCCGGTAAATGCAATATCGAGCATTTTCAGCTTTTCAGCGCGCTCAATCACATTTGCGCTGAAGCGGTGATTGGCAATCATAACGATATCGCTGTCCTTTACACGTTCGATCTGTTCTTCTTCATTTTCAGCAAGTGTGTCATAGCTGACAAATGTATGGCCTTTTTCAATAAGCCCGGCGGAAAGTTCTTCAATGACTTCTTTCTTCACGCCGAGCGGTTCAATCAGACTGATTTTCATTTTTGTTTCCTTCTTTCCTGCTACTAATTGTACATGAACTGAAATGCGATTTGTTTTTTTTGATTATGAACCCGAGGTCAATGCGAAAAAGACGTATGTAAGATATAATGAACTCAGCCAAAAGGAGAGAATAATACTATGAGTTTCCCGAAAGATTTTTTATGGGGCGGCGCAATCGCAGCCAACCAGTACGAAGGCGCATGGCTCGCAGACGGAAAACAGCCGAATGTTACCGATGTACTTGTCGGTATCATGTCCAGACAGCCCGGCATCAAATGGAATGAAGAAACAAAAAAATATGAGATGTGTCTCGATCCTGAAAAGGCATATCTTTCCCATGAAGCAGTTGACGGATATCACCGCTACAAGGAAGACCTGAAGCTGATGGCAGGCATGGGTTTCAATTCTTTCCGCACTTCCATTGCCTGGGGAAGAATCTATCCCAACGGAAATGAAGAAGAGCCCAACGAAGCAGGTCTTGCCTTCTATGAAGACATGTTCGATACGATGCTTGAGCTCGGTATGGAACCTGTGATTACCCTCAGCCACTATGAAACACCTCTTTATCTTGTGACTGAATACGGCGGATGGTCCAATCCCCTTCTGATCGAATTCTGGAAGAGATATGTTTCAACTGTCTTTACCCGCTTCAAGGGAAAAGTGAAACTGTGGCTGACGTTCAACGAAGTCAACAACATGTTCAGAATTCCGCTTGTCGCAGCCGGTGTGCTCACAGTCAAGGATCCCGAAGATCCGTCCGATCCGATCGGTTCCACCACAAAGCAGGACATCTGGGATGCCTATCATAATATCCTTGTCGCAAATGCCGAAACAGTCAGACTCGGTCATGAAATCGATCCTGAATGCCAGGTCGGCTGCATGCTGACAAGCTCTTCCGTCGCCACCTATCCTTACAACTGCGATCCGAAGAATGTCTTTGGCGCACTGGAATCACAGAGAATGGCCAACTTCTATTTCGGCGATCCGTTCTGCCTCGGCATTGTTCCGACTTATCTGAAAAAAGTCTGGAAACAGCAGGGTGTCACCGTGAACTTCACCGATGAAGAACTGGCACTGATCAAAAAATATACAGTTGATTTCTTCTCATTCAGCTATTACCGTTCCAGCACATACGATTATGATTACGCAATGAAAGGCGATACCGGCGGACTTGTCGGAAAAGAAAATCCCTACCTTAAGGACAAGGCACCGAAACCGTGGGGCTGGCCGGTTGATCCGGAAGGCATCCGCTACACGCTGAATGTGCTTTACGACCGCTATCACCTGCCGCTTTATATCGTTGAAAACGGTGTCGGTCTTGATGAAAATCTGAATGAGAACGGAACAATCGAAGATGACTTCCGCATTCACTACATCACAGAACATGTGAAGAATGTGAATCTGGCAATTGAAGACGGCGTGGATTGCAGAGGCTATCTCTACTGGGGCCCGATCGATGTTGTTTCAGCCGGTACGGGCGAAATGAAGAAGAGATACGGATTTGTCTATGTCGACCGTTTCAATGACGGACACGGAACTCTCGAAAGAGCGAAAAAGAAGTCCTATGACTTCATGAAGGAATTGTGCGAAAGCAACGGAGAGAGCGTGCTGAATGAAGAATGAAGACCTTGTTGTTGAAGCTCTGATTGAGATTCCTCTCAACTCCAGGAATAAATATGAGGTCGATCATGAAACAGGAAGAATCCGGCTCGACAGAGTTCTCTACTCGGCGATGATCTATCCGACCGAATACGGAATCATTGAAAATACCCTTGCACCGGACGGGGATCCGCTCGACATCCTTGTCATCTGCAAAGATCCCACCTTCCCCGGCTGCATTGTCCC
This sequence comes from Erysipelotrichaceae bacterium, assembly GCA_030525525.1. Classification (GTDB taxonomy): domain Bacteria; phylum Bacillota_I; class Bacilli_A; order Erysipelotrichales; family Erysipelotrichaceae; genus Bulleidia. The sequence continues at coordinate 39,639 of JAUNEN010000015.1, read as the reverse complement.
GGCAAGAGTTCTCGGCTATCTGGAAATGATTGACAACGGAGCTCTTGACTACAAGCTGATTTCGGTTGTCGATTGCGATCCGCGCTATGACAATGTGCATCAGTTAAGCGATCTGCCTGCATTTGAACTTGATGAAATCCGCAATTTCTTTGAAAACTACAAAGTTCTTCAGGGAATTGAAGTGAAAACAGGACCCTATCATCACCGTGAAAAAGCGGCTGAGATTATCCGGGAATGTACAGAACGCTATCAGGAATCCCTCAGTCAGTAAAAGCGAAAGCCGTACGGAAATCCGCACGGCTTTTATCATTATTCCATTGAAAGTGTCAGTGTCACGTTACCGTTTCCGAGAAGATTTCTCAGTTCATCATCGGTTGCCTGCATGACGCCGAGCTTTGTATATGCCCAGGAATTCGAGCCGTAGAACAGCACAATCTGATCGCCGCTGTAAAGCATGATGTCTCCGGAAACTGCAGTTGTCTGCACGTCATTGCGCACAATTCTTCTGCCGATTCCTCCGACCTGTTCCCAACCGCCGTACATACTCATTTCAATGACAAGCGGCTTATCCGATACAAGCTGCTCAAGTTCTCTGACTGATTCGTTATTCTCCCAGACTGTTTCAATGATTTCATCATTGATCCGCATGATCATAGCTGTATTCTCCTTTTCTTCAGCTTTCTCTTCTGTCATTTCCTGATCTGATTCTGAATTCTCATTCTGTATGATTTCTTCAGGTTCATTCACCGTTTCTTCTTTCGATGCACATCCCGTAATACCTGTAAAAAGAAGCATTGCCATTGCTGTTTTCAACAGTTTATTCATAATCATCAAACCAGGATGCAATTTCCTTCATTCGTGCGCTTTGATGAACATGGAACGGACAGCGTTCATCGCAATGTCCGCAGCCCACACAGTCGGACGCATTCTTTTCAAGTGTGCGGTAGTGAACTGCCGCCATGTCATCCCCTGCTTTTGCAAGATCATAATATTTATTCACAAGGCCGACATCAATTCCCATCGGGCAAGGCTTGCAATGATTGCAGTAGACGCATTTCCCATATGTATCTTTCGGTGCATATTCAGCCATCACAGAATAGTCAAGCTCTTCTTCGCTGCATGTTTCATATTTCAGCAGCTCATCGATTTCTGTTGTGCTCTGTGCCCCCGGCAGCACACATAATACTCCCGGACGGTCAAGTGCATACTTCATGCATTGATAAGGTGTCAGTGCCTTACCGAACGGCGAAAGAGATGCGTCAAGCAGCTGGCCGCCGGAAAAAGGCTTCATAACCGTAATGCCGATTCCTTCCTTTTCACATCTTTCATAGACTGCTTTCCGTTCTTCCTTTGCGCCGTATGCATACTGTCCCTGTCCGTATTCATAAGCCGGGTTGATTGAAAACATCAGCATGTCCACATCTGCTTCATCAAGGATTTTCATAATCACGGACGGGGTATGCGAAGAAAGACCGATATGACGGACAATTCCCTGTTTCCTGAGTTCCAGAATGTAGTCATAAATACCGTTTTTCTTATATGTTTCCCAATCGCTGTCTTCATCCTGACAATGAATAAAACCATAATCGATATAGTCTGTTTTCAGCTGCTCAAGCTGCCATTTGACCGACTTCTTCACCGTATCAAGATCAAGTGACCAGCCATAGGTTCCTGCTGAATAATCAGCTCCGAAATGAATCTGGAAGAAGACATTTTCTCTGATACCCTCAAACGCTTCTCCGTAGATCGGAAATGTACTGCCGTCCCCTGCCGCAAGATCAAAATAATTGATTCCGTTTTCATATGCATGGCGAAGAGCTTTCACTGCTTCTTCTCTGCCCGCCTGAAACATATAGGATGATCCGATGCCGATTTCACTGATCAGATCGCCTGTTTTTCTGTTTTTTCTGTATCGCATGAAAACCTCCGTGATTTGACAACTCAATTATAAGAATGCATCCGGTATTGAACAAATACGAATTCCGTATGAACTGCCATGCTTATTGCGCATAGCTTTTGAGAGATGTAAAACCGGCATCAGCCGGTTTCAGCTTTCTTATTATCTCTTTCTGTAAGCCCTTTTTATTTATTTTTTGTAGCCAAGCTGATTCAGCCATTCGCTGACTTTCTGTGCCGTACTTTCTCTGTTATTCTGCGCATCGTGACCGCTGATCGCAAGCATGTCCAGAACTTCGGCATCCGGGCATGCATTTTTCAGCTTTTTATCAAAGCCAGATTTGCCGCTGCCTTCATTGGTATTGAACGGAATCAGTGTAATTCCTGAAAAATCATTTGTTTCAAACAGTGTATACATGATCATCGGCCAGTCGCCCCACCATACGGGTGAACCGACAAAGACAGCTTCATATTGATGAAGATCGGGGAGTTCTCCCCTGAACGGAATTGATGCATGTTCACTCTGTTCTTTTTTGGCGACTTCCGTCAGTTCTGCATATGTCACAGGGTAATGATCATCTTCAGGAAGAATCTCAAACAGATCCGCACCGGTATTTTCGGCAATCATTTCTGCAACGATCTCGGTATTGCCTTTGTCAATGGTTCCGACATTGTACTGTTCCCCTGTTCTTGAGAAGTAAATGACAAGATATTTTCCCTGCCCTTCTGCTGCGTCAGTTTCTGTGTCATCTGCATTGATATTTTCATCCGTCTGTTCTGTGACGGCTTCTTTTTCCTGAGGCGCATCGGCAGTTTCATTGGTTTCCTGTGACGCGCAGCCTGAAAGAATCAGAATCATAGATAATGAATAGGCAAAAATCTTTCGAAGAGATTTCATATACATTTCCTTCTTTCCGATGAAAAATTAACATTTCTGACGGATCACAATCAATTCGCATTTCTTTACCGATTCATTACCAGCGCTTATTAAAAGCCATGAAGCAGATTGCCTCATGGCCTGTCATTGAATTTGAATCAGAGAGGATAGACCGTCATGATCCAGAAGATATTGACGATGGAAAGAATGATTGCCGGCAGGATGGACTGCTTCATGTTGGAAGTCAGATCATAGCCGCCGATTCCCATGACAAGCGGAACGGTCGGAGTTGCCATCGGTGTCATGAATGCTGTGCAGCATGCACTTGCCACCAGCATCAGCGGGCCTGTGCAGTCAACACCCATTGACTTGCAGGCAAGAATTGCGATCGGTGCAAACACAGCCATAACGGTTCTGTTCTGCATGATCTGTGTCAGGAAGAACGGAATCAGGTAGAAGACTGCGCCGATGAGATATGCATTGCCAAGCTTGGTAGCGACAGAAGCGATTGCATTTCCGATCAGATCGCCGGCACCTGTATTGGCAAGTGCTGTTCCCATGCATAAGCCGCCGACAACCATCAGACAGAGATCGATCGGGATGGAACCGCAGGCTTCACGTGAAGAGAGGACGCCGGTTGCGACAAGGATGACTGCACCGATGAAGGCAATTTCCCAGGATGCAAGAGGCTGGATGGATGCGGCACTCAGGATGCCGTTGAGCTGTGTATTGAAGACAAGCAGAAGCGTTACCAGGCAGAAGACTGCAATTGCGATCAGTTCACGTCCGTGTGTAAGAGCTTCGTGTTTCTTGACCCGCTTGGAAAGATCAGCGCTGTCAGTGCTTGCGACAACCGGCTTTTCCGGTGCGAAGCGGTAGCCGATGAAGGTGCTGTAAATGACGAGTGCAACCAGGCTCAGGCCTCTTGATTTGAAGAGATCCATGACAGCGAGTGTGTACTGCTCATATTCATTGGCAGCGATATATCCGTTGAGCTCCGCCAGCATGGACAGTGAACCGCCGACCGGGATAATTCCGCAGGCTGCGATACAGGTGAGACCGACACAGAAGATTGTCTTTGAAACCGAGATGTTCATCTCTTCGCAAGTTGCTGTGACAATCGGTGCAACGATACAGAAAGCTGCGACTGCACTGCCGGTGAAGGTAGCTGCGATGACGGAAGCCAGTGTGAATCCGAGCATAACCATGGTCATGGAGCCTTTGGAAATCCGTCTGACCGTATCCGCAACCAGCTTGATTGCCTGGGTGCGCTTGAAGCCTTCGGAAATGATGAACATGCTTGAGATCATGATCAGATTGGCATTGCCGATATTGGCAAGCACATTCTGCGGTGTGATGCAGCCGGTGATCAGGAAGAGCACCATCCCGAGACACCCAACCGTACCGACGGAGAGTTTGTTCCAGATATAACCTGCAATGACAAGAACGCAGATGCAAAGGCATACGATAAGCTGTGTATTCATGAGAGTTACCTGTTTCTATCCTTTCCCGATTAACGCTCAACTTTATGGCCGCGGAAGTAAACTTCCCCGTTTTCATCTTTTGTAAACTGTGAGAGGAACTGATCGTAGCTGATCCAGCTGAGTTCCGGATAATTGGCATGAATCATGTCCGAAACTCTGCCGATTACGACAAGCGGAACACCTGCTTCATTTCTGAAACCGCACCATGTGATTGGTTCAGTTGTCCATGTGTCCTGCTTATGAATATCCAGACGGAAATGCTGCAGCTTGTCAGCAAGCGTCTGTCTGATTTCCGGTTCGATTGCAAACGGAAGTTCAGGATCCGTTCCTTTGGCTGCACAGAGGAAATCCTTGTCGCCGTAGATCCACATCGTCGGTGCATAGAATTCACTTTCTTCAAAATCAGCGTACATCCGGCTCGGACTGCGGAGTGCACTCCATGGAGCGACTGCCGCAAACAGATCAGCTGCTGTGTAACCGAGCAGGTCGCTCATCATACCGCCGCTGCTCTGGCCGCAGGCATAGATCCGGCTGTGATCGACCGGCAGACGGCTTTCAATATCAGCCACCATTTCACGGATGAATTTCACATCATCGATCGGTTTTCCATGATATTCACCGCACCAGAGAAGAACATTTCTCAGACCGTTCTTCTTCTGCTGATGAATACCGGCTTCCGGGAAAACAGCGATGAATTTTCTTTCCTTCGCGACAACCGACATGCCGGAAAGATCGAAGAAGGTTTCAGCACTTCCGCCGCGGCCGTGCATTGTGACAACAAGCGGATATTTCTTTCCGTCTCTGCATTCTTCAGGGACGAATTCATACCATGTACGTACCATGCCGTCGACTTCCATCGTCTTCTTCACAGCACCGCAGGCGATCGGGTCTTTGTAATAGCGTAAGCACTTGCCGCCCTGACCTCTGTGTCTGCGGGCAAGACGGATATAACTCCATGCATCATTCAGTGTTTCTTCCGTAAAGAGTTCATTCCTTACGGCAACTCTGACTTCGGAAATATGTTCTTCATTGATCTCATTGACTTTTCTGACATAATCAGGACGCCAGATATAATCGGCGCCATCTCCGCTTAACGGCTTTCCGACTGTATGATTCTGCTGTTTCCAGTATTCAATTGCTGAACCGTTTGCGCCTTCGGTTGTGCTGATGCTCATCCAGACAGGCAGCTGGGCAGCGGAGCCCTGGATTTTCAGTTCCACCTGTCCCTGATCTTCTTCGCCATGAACCACGTTGACATCTTTGAGCAGATCCAGGGAAAGATCGCCGAATGTCATCAGTCCGCTGTATTCGCTTGCCATTCTCCTGGCTGCCTGATGGGCAGTGAATGCGGCATCTCCGAATGCGGAAAGATAGATGTTATCCTGCATTGTGATGTAGTAATCTCTCGCCTGGATTTTCACATAGACGGCATTGAGATAATCGGCATCCGTACCGTCATTGTTCCAGCATCCATTTTCGGGATATGCGACAAACAGGAAGAGTCTGTTCCGGTCTGCGAATGCTTTCAGATTTTCTTCCAGGAAGGAAACCGGATCAGCCGCTGAATCAGCTGCCGCAATCAGGCACGGACTGCAGTATTCGAGATTTTCCGGAATGTATGTGAGGAAGGTTCTTTCCGCCCCTTTTACGGAAACTGTTTCTTTGTAAAGGCCGTCAATCAGAACACGGTTCGGATGTTTCAGATCAACTTCGAGATCTCCCATGTTTGCGGGGAACTGCTTCATTTCCATCATCTTTGGATTCCTCTTTTCTCATACGAAGCGGCATACATGATCTACCGCAATATCCGAGAAGCCGAAGGCTTCTGCCTTTGTCAGTTTTCCGTTGCAGATATCTTCAATGTTTTTCACCATCTCAAATCCCATTTCGCGGAAGGTTTTTTCGCCTCTGAGAATCGGGCTGAGATCGATATCCATGTTGTCTTCCATTTTTTGATAGGTTCTTTCGTTGGCAGTCACCTTGAGCACCGGCGCAATTGCATTTCCGGTAGGTGTTCCTCTGCCGGTTGTGAATATGACTGCCTGACAGCCTGCCACAACCATGGATGTGACCGATGAAATGTCATATCCTGCAGTATCCATGACAAGCGCTCCTTTTTGCGAAGGTCTGACGGCCTGTTCAAGAACTTCCTGAATGGGTCTTGTGCCGCCCTTGCGGATACAGCCGAGACTCTTTTCATCCAGTGTGGAAAGTCCTCCTGCCTTGTTGCCTGGAGTCGGCTGACCGGCTCTGCAATCCTGGCCGGCAGCTTTCAGATGATCTTCGTATTTCCGGCAGACGTCGATGATCTGATCATGGACTTCCCTGTTTGCAGCACGCTTTGCAAGTACATGTTCGCCGCCGATCCATTCGATCGATTCACTCATCATTGCCGAAGCGCCCATGTCAACCAGAATGTCGGAAAGCTCTCCGACAGCCGGATTGGATGCGATGCCGCTTGTTGCATCGCTCCCGCCGCACTCGATTCCTAACAGCAGTTCTGAAATATCGAACATCTCTTTCTGCTGCATGCCTGCCTCCATGGCAAGATCACGGGCAGCGCGGACTGCTTTTTCAATTGTTTTCAAGGTTCCGCCTTCATCCTGGATTCCAAAGGAAACAACCGGTTTGGAAGTCATTTTTCTGATCTTCTCAGCCAGCTTTGCATGCGGGACTGTCTCACATCCAAGGCCGATAATTACGACGCCGTACACATTCGGATTGCAGGCAAATCCGGTCAGAACCTTCTGGCTCATCTCGGTATTGGCAGCGACATCCGAGCATCCGGTATTGAAGACGATGTTGACGGCACCGCGTACCTGCGATGCAACGATACGGCAGCTCTCGCTTCCGCATGCGCAGGTCGGCAGAATCAGCACATGATTGCGGATTCCCGGGCGGCCTTCTGCACGTCTGTATCCGGCAAACTGAATATGGGGAAGATCATTTCTTTTTTCGGACTGCTTTGCGCACATCACGAAGTTTTCATCAGCTTTTTCGCTTTCGTAATCTCTCGGTACACTGAACAGATTATGATCAGCCACCCATGATCCTGCTTTGATGTCTTCTGAAACAACTCCGAGACTTTCTCCGTATTTGATGACATGTTCCCCTTTGGCAATATCGCGGATAGCTGCTTTATGGCAGAACGGGATATCGTCATTCACCGTAAATGAGCATTCATTGCGACCATTCATATAGGTCACCTGTTCACCTGAATGAACTTCGGCGATGCAGGTCACGACATTATCTGCTTCATCCATCAGAAGTGCATTGATCGGCATATTTTCCTCCTCTTTTTGCGGATTTTTGAATCCTTTTTCTCTTTGCATCTTTAAAATACAACCGCTTACATATAAAATGAAATTAACGGTTTAAATGAATATATAAATCAGATTTATAGGTGAGCATATGGAACAGGAAATGGAATATATTCATACAATCTATGAATGCGGCAGCTTCTCAAAAGCAGCTGAAAAGCTTTACGTCACTCAGCCCGCACTGTCTCTGGCTGTCAAAAGAACGGAAGAAAGAATCGGAATGCAGCTGTTTGACAGAAGCGGACGGACACTGAAACTGACTGAAGCAGGAGAAATCTACATCCGCAAATATTACGAAATTCATGATCTGGAAGAGGAAATGCAGAAGCAGATCAATGATCTGTCTTCCCTTGAAACAGGTGAAATCAGAATCGGCGGTACAAACTATTTCAATTCCTATGTTCTTCCGCCTGTGATTGTCGCTTTCAAAAAGAAATATCCGGGAATCGATCTCAAGCTGACAGAAGCAGGTTCCTATGAATTGCTGGAAATGCTGAAGGAACACCGGATTGATCTGACATTCAACTGCGGCCTGACACCGAAAGATCCTTTTATCAGAAGAAAAGCCGTGAAAGATATGATCCTTCTGGCAGTCCCGAAAAACTTTGAAATTGACAGTACACAGAGAGCGCACGCACTCAGTCATACCGACATTCTTGCCGGCCGTCATATCACAGCAGAGATTCCTTCTTTTCCCCTTGTAGCTTTTACGTCGCTCCCTTTCATTCTTCTGACTGAGCGGAATAACCTGTACTGGCGTTATCAGGAAATCTGCAGACACGAAAACATCTCACTGAATGCCGTCATGCAGGTCAATCAGCTGGCAACAGCATGGCATCTGGCATGTTCAGGCCTTGGTGCCACATTGATCAGCGACCGCCTTGTGACCGGCTCAAGTGATTCTGTCATATTCTTTCGTATCGACTCTGTACTCTGCGAAAGACAGTTTGAACTGATCATGTCCGAAAAGCATTATGTTTCCCATGCAATGCTGGCTTTTTCAGATGTTTTCTGCGATTATTACAAAGAAAAAGAACTTCCGTAATGAAACAGAAGTTCCGTATTTTTGCATGATCTTACCGATCATGCTTTTTTATTGAAATTCAGATAAAACCGATGTTTTTTACTGCTGCGGCTGCAGAGGTCCGTAGAAATAAGATGCTGTTGCGCCGCCGTCAATGAGAATTGTGCTGCCGGTGATGAAGGCTGCCCTTTCACTCATCAGCAGTTCTGCGACATTGGCAACTTCATCTGCTGTTCCGGGTCTGCCGGCCGGACACTTTGCAAACATATTCTTGTAGAAATCACCTCTCGGCCCGTTGAATTCATCCAGTGCAAGAGGAGTCACAATGATACCCGGGGCAATGTCATTGATCCTTGCACCGCGTGCACCCCATTTCACGCTTTCAGCCATCACACGTTTTTCATTGGCACGCTTGGCAAGCTGATATGCATGAAGTGAATCTCTGATGTTTTCAGGCTGCAGGAAGTCTGCACTCAGCAGTTCTTCAACCGGAGCCGTTGCCAGGAATCTGTCCTGCTCAGCTGTCAGCTGCGGCATGCGCCATCCGGATTGCGATGAGATGGTGACACCTGTACCGCCCTGTTCAATGACTTTTCCGACTTCTTCAAGCAGCACCGCCGTGCCATAGAGATCAACATTCAGTACAGCCTGCACAGGTGCCTGGCTCGGCGATACGCCGGCCGCATTGACAAGCATTTTGATGGGTCCGAACTCTTTTGCCTTTGCGATCAGATTCAGAATCGATTCCTTTGAGGAAAGGTCCATTTCCATCGCATATGTGTCAAAGCCTGCTTCATTCATGATTTTGGCGATTGCTTCTGCATTGGCAATTGATTTGTCGCCGATCACAATCTTTTTTCCGAAGCCCACTCTTCTGGCAATTGCCATGCCGATCTGACCGGCACCTGTAAGGATCAATACATCTTTCATTTTCTTTTTTCCTCCATATTCTTCAGAAGCTGAGTGTCTCAATATGTGGAAGCGACAGATTTTGTCATCTTCCAGACACCGTCTTTTTTCACAAAATCACATTTCAGTCTGAGCGGCCATACATGTTTCCCACCGCCGTAGACAGCAGCTTCCACTCTTGTATCGCCGACCATATGTGCATGCGTTCCGTTCACGCTTACATCCATGCGCTCATGTTCGCACCAATAGTAGTTGAGGGTGCCGTCAAAGATCGCATTGAAGTATTCTTCACGGTTCATTCTTGTACCGGTCATATGCACAAGGACATAGGATTCATCGAAATAAGGTCGCATGAATTCAATATCCTTCGCAATTTCACCGTCATACATTGCTTTGTAGCAATTGATGATTTCTTCTCTGTCAGTCATTGTTTTTTACAATCTTTGCGTCTTCTTCGTTGATGATTCTCAGGGCATTGAGGGTTCTCGGATAGCCCATGAACGGAATGCAGTTTGAGATGACTCTGATCAGGAATTCCTTATCGTTGCCAAGTCTCATATTGGCAGCCGTATGTGCCGAAAGCTGCGGTTCACAGCCGCCCTGCGCATACAGGAAGCAGAATGTGATCAGCTCTCTTGTACGGTAGTCCAGACCTTTTCTTGTATAGAAATCACCGAAGCAGTTATCGACAAGCCATCTGTTGATATGTCTGCTGGCTTCTTCGCCTTTTTCGCCATAGCCTCTCATCGATTCCCCGAAAATTGCGATCTGCGCTTCTTCACCCTTTTCATAGCGGTTTTCTGCTGTTGTGGTTGACTGTGATTCAAGCGGAAGCTGATATCCGAGAGATTCAAGAATTTCGTTGGATGCCTTTAAAAACGGGAAGACTCTGCCGATGCCGAGATAGTCAACTGCCTGATAGATGATCTCCTTGATCTCAACTGCCGTGACATCAAAATTCAGTGCCGCCTTCATCATTCCCCTGAATTCATCAACGGAAGAACTGCCGATCAGTACAGCAAGAATCGAAATAAATCTTGTTTTATCATCCAGCTTTGCATTCTCTTCATTCACAACCTCATCGAATGCGAAGTTGTCAAACCTTTCGATAAACTCGGGGTCTGTTCTCAGAAAATCGGATACATAACCCGGAAACATTCTTTCATGATATGCCTGTGCCTTTTCATTGACTGCCATAACTCAATCTCCTTTTTTACCCGTCTAAAGAATAAAAAAATACCATCCTTCAAACAATTCATATTCCGGATGGTATTCATCAGTTTTTCTAATCAGTCTTCTTTTCAAAAAGCTTCTGCAGGATTTCGGCAAATTCTTCAATGTAGTAGCCGCTGTTATCCTGTTTCCAGAATGCGCAGTAGCGTCTGTAAGCCTGGGTGTCCTTGCGGTAAAGCGGAACTCTTGTGATGATGTCGGAAGGCATCCTGTCAAAGTTTCCTTCAATCGGAAGATACCCTTTCCCCGCAAGCATCAGCATCCGCCCCTCTTCAAGGCTGTATGCAAAAATATACTGTCCCTGGAAGCCTAGGATATCACGATAGAATTCCTTGTCTGTTTCTTCCTGATTCACCGAAGTTACCAGAATGCAGGGCGTGTCATTCAGCTCTTCCACCGTAACCCGATCCAGAGATGAAAGGAAGCTGCCGCTGGGCACTTCGATAAAGCATTTCTGTTCGGTCAGGATCAGGTTGCTGTAAAGATCAGAAAATGCCCGTCTCTGATCATTGAGTACAAGGTCTGCCTGTTCGTTGATCAGACGTTCATATAATTCTTCATGCGTTCCGGCAAAGATATGGACATCTACATTCGGATATTTCTTTGCAAATTCAGCAATTGCGATCTGGAATTCATGACCGCCGTAATTCTTCAGATAGCCGAGCCTGAGACTTGCTTTTTCATCAAGCGCAATCCTTCTGCTTTCCGTTACAATCCTGTTGATTTCCTTCAGAACCGGAAGGCTGTGCTGATAAAAATACTCACCGGCAGCACTCAGCTCAAATGAGCGGTTGCGCCTGATCAGCAGATCGAAGCCGAGCTCATCTTCAAGAGATTTGATCTGCTGGGAAATCGCTGACTGAGAAATATGGCAGGCTTCTGCAGCTTCGGTAAATGATTTATTTTCTACAACAGCCTGAAAATACTGGATCTGTCTCAATAGCATAACCATGACTCCTTCGCGGAAATTATATCAAAGACACTCACCGGCTTGTAAATATTAAAACGGTAAAAAAGCCGCATGCACTGACACGAACCTGAATGAAATCATTGTTTTTCCTTTCCACCAAACCAAAAGAACGGTTTCCCGTTCTTCTGATGATCATTCAAATTGTGAAGCAACCTGAACCAGCAGATCGCGGATCGGCAGATGCTGGGGACAGACTCTTTCGCACTTGCCGCATTTGATGCAGTCGCTTGCCTTTCCGTTGGAAAGTGTCAGAACGTTACTGTAATAGTAATCCGCATTCCAGTCGCCGAAGGTCTTCTTTGTATTGTAGTTTGAGAACATATCCGGAATCAGAATCTTCTTCGGACAGGAGCTCTCCTCAATGCAGTATCTGCAGGATGTGCAGGGAATCATGTTTTTTGAATTGAAGACATCGCAGACTTTTCTGAGTGCTTCCGTTTCCGTCTCATTGAGCGGAACAAAGTTTTCCATAAAGGAAACATTGTCCTTCATCTGTTCCAGATTGCTCATGCCGGAAAGCACGACTCTGTTATGCGGGAAACTTGCCGCAAAGCGGATTGCATAGCTTGCATTTGATCCGCCATGGAGTTCATCGATGACGGCCTGTGCTTCTTCAGGCAGTCTGACAAGATTGCCTCCCTTGACGGGCTCCATGATAATGGCAGGCTTGTCATGTTTGACGCAGACTTCATAAACCTTGCGTGATTCAACAGAAGCACTTTCATAATCCAGATAGTTGAACTGAATCTGAACAATCTCAATTTCCGGATATTCACTCAGGATCTGATCCAGAACGGAAGCCTTGTCATGGAAGGAGATTCCGACATGTCTGATCTTCCCTTCCTTTTTGAGCTCAAAGGCTGTTTCATAGGCGCGGCACTTCTTGTACTTCTCAAAGATCTTTGCATTCTGTGCATGCATCAGATAGAAGTCAAAATATTCAACTCCGCATGCCTCAAGCTGCGATTCAAATAACGGGCGGATATCCTCCTCTTTATTGAAGAAGCTTGTTGTCAGTTTATCTGTCAGAATAAACTTTTCCCTCGGCCAGCGTTTGCTCAGGCATTCCTTCAGAGCCAGTTCACTTTTTCCCTGAATATAACCGTGAGCTGTATCGAAGTAATTGAATCCATGGTCCAGGAAATAATCGACCATCCGGCTTGTTTCTTCCAGATCGACATTTCCATCCTTCATGGGCAGACGCATACAGCCAAAACCGAAGTTCTTCCTGATGAATTCAAACTGTTCCATCTCTTTCCTCTTTCCTGTTTTTAAAGGCACATTCTGTAAATATTGACTACATCTTCGGGTGTCAGATCAACAAAGCCTTTGATCACACCGTTCTTGCCGCAGGCATTCTTTGCCATTTCTTCAAATCTTGAATCATCGATGTTGAAGTCGGAAAGTCTGCTCTTGAGGCCGAGTGTCTCGAAGAAAAGTTTCTCCATACATCCGATTGCCTGTTCGGCAGCTTCATAGACAGGAACATCCTCACTGATGTCAAAGACTCTGTAAGCCATTCTTGCAATCTGCGGTGCTGTCTCTTCATTCAGGATGTAGCGCAGCCATCTCGGCATCAGAATTGCAATGCCGTGTCCGTGAACCATATCATAAACTGCAGAGAGTTCATGTTCCATGGCATGAACGCTTGTCGCCTGGCGCACACCGCATGTCATAAAGCTGTTCAGAGCCCATGCCGCAGCCCACATCAGGTTTGCACGTGCATCATAATTGTCAGGTTCGTTATAAGCAACCGGTGCCCATTTGACAACAGTTCTGATATGCTCATCCATCATTCTGTAAAGCATATCCATCTTATCATCTTTGGAGAAATATTTCGTGTCAATCGTATGTGACATGATATCAACAGAACCGCAGGCAGTCTGATAAGCCGGAACGGTAAACGTATTTGTCGGGTCGTCAAATGTCACGGTCGGACGGATTGCCGGTCCGTTGTATCCCTTCTTTTCTTCTGTTTCAAGGTTGGAAATCACACAGCTCGCATCCATTTCAGAGCCGGTGGAAGCCATGGTCGGGATTGTGAAAATCGGAAGAGCCCTGACGATCGGCTTTCCGGCAACAACCAGATCCCAGCAGTTGTCTGTATCTGCAAGTGCAAGAGCAGCGATTGCCTTTGCGCTGTCGATGGCGGAGCCGCCGCCGATTCCGATGACTGCTTCAATTCCGTTTTCCCGGCACATCTTTCCGCCGATATTGATATCGGTATGACGGGGATTGGGTTTGACCAGATCATAATCGAAGATTTCAATGTCTTCTTTCTTTAACTCATTGACAATCTTATCGTAGAGACCGCACTGTTTCAGAAATCTGCCGCCATAGACAAGCAGTACTTTCTTTCCGTATCTGGCAACTTCTGAAGAAAGTTTTGTAAGTGACTCTTTGCCGAAATGCACCTTTGTTGTGTTCTGGAATGAAAAATCGTTCATCATATGTTCTCTCCTTTATCACTTCACATTTTTCGCAGCCCATACGGCTGTTTTCGCTTCGCTTTTTTCTGCATCCGAGCCGCGGATTGAAAGTCCGTCTGCGACGATTGCTTCAGGGCATTCCTTCTGAATATCCCTTTCACTTGTTCCCATGCCGCTGCCTTCATTTGTGCAGAAAGGAACAATCTTCTTTCCTTTGAAATCAAATGCATCAAGGAATGTGAATACCGCCATCGGTGCTGTTCCCCACCAGTTGGGATATCCCACAAAGATCGTGTCATACTGATCAATGCTTGCCGGCA
>JAUNEN010000015.1:0-25077 GCA_030525525.1 Erysipelotrichaceae bacterium | reverse complement strand
CAAAAGATAAAAGAAAATCACATCAGGAACAATTTGCGTTTCTGATGTGATTCATTAGAAATACTGATATGCAGATAATCTGTCTTATCTGGTGATGACTTCGCACGGAATGTCGAAGATCTTGGCAACCTTGAGAATGGTATCGATATGTCTGCCTGTCGCAGCAGCCATATGATGAGTCGGGCCTGCCTCACTCCATCTGTTGACGAATTCTCTTGCGCCGCATGTAAAGCGGGTACGCATATTTGTATCGCCGAATGTGAAGATCGGACCTTCTTCATTGACACCTTCAGCTGTGACAAACTTGAAGTGACCGTCTCTGTCCTGGGTGATTGCAAGATATGTGACAGGTCCTGCAGGCGGATAGAACTGGGTCAGATAGCCGCCGCCTGTCTTGCCGTGGAAGACAGGAACGATCTTCATGGTCGGCTTCTTTTCGGAGATGTCCGCATCGCCGCTTCCGGAGTGGCCGATGATGCAGATGTCTTCATTGAAGTCGATTGAATACATTTCGGAAAGCTGGCCTGTACCGGCGATTGTCTTGAGAATGGACATTGCCATGGCAACCTTGATATCGCCTTCAACCGCACAGGCTGTTCCCTGCTTGATCAGCATGGAGAATGCCGGAATCAGCATACTGTCAAGCTTGCCGGCGATTCCCTGTGAGAATCCGTCATAGTGCGAAGCGACAAGACCGAGCTGCTCGTCTTTGACCCACTTTTCAAATGCGACGACATATTTTGCCATATCCCAGACTTTTTCAATTGTTCCGCCGCCTTCGATATCGAATGTATCAAGGATGTCTTCCGCCTTGGCACGGATCGCATCTTCATCGGTGATATCATCGGCGATTGCCCACATCTTTTCCCAGTCAAACTGCTTTGTGTAGACAAACATTCTGTGATAGAGATTGGTTTCATCGATATAGAGATCCATCATGCCCGGGTACGGTCTGCCGATCTGGGCAAGGTTGGTATCGCGGAATCTTCTTCTGACCTGAGCTGCACGGCACCAGTCTTCGATTTCTTTCTGAACTTCGGGATCGCCGCCTTCGACTACACCGGTAATAACCGCATGGCGCTTGCCTGCTCTTTCAAGGTCGGCAACCATTTCTCCGACTGCACCGCATGCATACAGCTCACCGAGCCACTTCGGGGTATCGGTATTTGCATAATCGGGAGCCTTGAGTTTCTGTACATTGACAAGGACAACCGGAACATTGAGATCTCTGACAGCCGGCAGCATATTATAGCTTGTCGCATATGTCAGCAGCTGCATGATGACAAGATCGACATCGGCAGCTCTGAATCTGTCGCCTGCCGCCTGGGACTGTTCTTTTGTTGTGACCATACCGCCGTCAATTAATTCAACCGTATCGGGAATTGTTTTCTTGAATGCTTCATACTGAGCTTCAAACTCAGGCACGAGCTGCGGGAACTGAGGCAGATATGCCTGAAGGGCAATTGAGAATACACCGACTCTTGCTTTGGTTTCGACTAACATCTTCTTTCTCCTGTCTCTTATTTTTCGTAAAGGAATTCTTCGGGAAGGTTTACATTGAAATCTTTTGCCAGATCTCTGAAATTCTGAGGTGTGATTGTCTGCAGCTTGACCGGTGACATGCTTAATACCTTGACAAGGATTTCAGCTGATTTTTCAGCTGTATGCATGAGTCCGAATGTTGTGTCAAAATCCGGACCGGAAGCGAACATGCCGTGGTGTGCCCAGATGGCAAGATCATACTTCTTCATCAGCTCACTGGTCGCAACTGCGATATCCCGTCCGCCGGGAACCATCCATCCGACGACACCGACGCCATCCGGGAAGACAACCGGACATTCTGTTGCCATTTCCCAGAGCTCTCTTGAAAACACTTTGTCTTCAAGCGGAAGGACAAATGTCAGAGCGATGATATTTGTTGTATGAGCGTGATAGATGACTCTGTGGGTACCGCCGCTTGCCTTCTTTTTCACTTCATGATTCATCAGGTGGCTGGGAAGCTCACTGGTCGGTCTTCCTCCGTTGCAAAGGCCCCATAAGATTCTGTAATTCTCACCCTTTTCATCAAGTTCAATGATGCAGGATGTATCTTCGGGATCAAGGATCACATTGCGGAAATATTTGCCTGATCCGGTTACCATGAAGTATTCACCGGCAAGATCCGGAACACTTGTTCCGATTGCCTTCCATTCGCCCGGCTCATGGAAATATTCTCTGACCTCTTCAACCTCTTCCGGTTTGATGCGGTAGGAAAGATTTCCGCCGTTTCTTTCATGCCAGCCCTGCAGCCAGCCGTCATTGCACATTCTGACAAACCCGTCAACAAATTTTACATCCATGATACTCATCTCGGCTTTACCTCCTTAATATCAAAGCTTTCTCTGATGATATTTCTTGCCTCCTCAAGCGAGGCGATTTCTTTTTCTTCAATCATCTGAACAATCAGATTACCAAGTGCTGTTCCTTCGGTCGGACCGGCATAGACAGTTAAGCCCGTCGCATCGGCAGTCAGCTGATTCAGATACATATCCTGCGAACCGCCGCCGACAATATTCATCGATGTATACGTTTTTCCTGTCAGCTTTTCAAGCGACTTCACTGCCCGCTTATAATCATCCGCCAGGGATGTATAGACCGTTCTCATGATTTCACCGGTGCTCTCAGGTACATTCTGATTGGTATCGGCACATGCCTTCTTCACTTCCTCAATCATTGATTCAGGAGCCAGGAAGCGGTTGTCATCCACATCTACGCATGCCGCAAAGCTGTCTGCTTCTTCGGCCGCTCTGATGAGATCCGGGAAAGAAGGAAGATTTCCGTTTTCATCCTTCAGCTCTCTTCTGATATTCTGGATCATCCATAAACCCATGATGTTTTTCAGATAACGGAATCTGTATTCAAAGCCGCCTTCATTCGTGAAGTTCTGCTTCATGCTGTCTTGTGATGTGATGGGCTCTCTGTTTTCAACGCCAAGCAATGACCAGGTACCGCTTGATAAGAAGACAGCATTTTCATCTTTTGCCGGTACGGCAAGATAAGCGCTGCCGGTGTCATGGGTTGCCGGAAGGATCACCTTCATATTCAGACCTGTTTCTTTCTGAACAGCTTCGCTGAACTCACCGACAATCGTGCCCGGTTCAGAAATCTTCAGGAAAATTGATCTTTTCAGTCCAAGTCTCTCAATCAGCTCATCATCCCAGTCTTTTGTACAGGCATTGACCAGAGCAGTTGTCGTTGCATTTGTATATTCCTGCATTTTCACGCCGGTCAGAATGTAGTTCAGATAATCCGGAATCATTAACATTCCTTCAGCCTGTTCAAGTTCTTCGGGATGTTCTTTCTTTAAAGCAAGCAGCTGATAGACCGTATTGAATTTCTGATACTGAATTCCCGTTTTTGCATAGTGATCTTCAAATGTGAGAATTCCTTTTTCTTCAAGTGAAGCACGGATCTGATCGGTCCGCCCGTCGCGGTAGGCAACCGCATCGCCGATTCTGTTTCCTTCTGCATCAAGAAGCACATAGTCCACTGCCCATGTATCGATTCCCATTGTTTCGGGATGATAACCGAGAAGTGCGCACTGTCTGATTCCTTCTTTCACTTCATTTGCCAGATGATCGATATCCCAGCAAAGATGTCCGTTTTTTTCAATCAGTCTGTTTTCAAAGCGATAGATCTCTTTCAGTCTGAGTTTTCCTTCTTCCATCCAGCCCAGAATATGTCTGCCGCTCGATGCGCCGATATCAACTGCCAGATGATACACAACCATGATCCATATCCTCCTTTTTTTATCAGGTATTCTTTTTACATCTTTAATATATCGGTTGATCATATATAATTCCATTGTGATTAGTATTGTATTTTTTTGAAATAGTCCACTGAGAGGTAACGATATGCTCACATACAATCTTGACATTGAACAGGGAAGTCTCTGGCTGCGTACCACGCCCAATGAATTCGCTCTGAAACAGCCCTTCTACCTCACTGAGGCAGGCATTTTCATCGCTCATGATGAGTTCAGCACAAAACGTGATTATAAAGACAGCTATCTGCTTTTTTATACAATCGAAGGCTGCGGCATCATCGAACAGGGAAATGTTACCGTGCATCTACACGAAAATGAAGCGCTGCTGATGAACTGCCGGACGCCCCAGGCTTACTACACCGATTCAGAGGCCGGGAAATGGACGCATTACTGGGCACATATTGACGGCAGCGGAATCGCAGCTCTGGAAAGTCTTCTGATTCCCGAACACAGAATCACTGCATTTGAAACAAAAAGAAGCGATCTCGAAAGCCGCTTCAATCAGCTTCTGAAAGAACTGGAAAACACTTCAGCAAATACCATTCTTTCAGAAAGTCTCATTATTCATATGATTCTGAATGATCTCATTATCAGAAACTCCGTTTCCTACTCCCGCAACCAGCAGCTGATCATGAAAACAGCAGACTACATCACAGCCCATTACAATGAGCCGTTTGATCTGGATGTGCTGCTTGATCTTGCCAATATGTCGAAATCGTATTACATGCGCCTGTTCAGGCAGTACATCGGCACAACCCCATATAACTACATGCTCAATCTCAAGATCACCAAAGCAAAGGAGCTGCTTGAAATCACCGATCTGTCCGTTCATGAGATTGCCATGGAAACAGGCTTTTCGGATGATGCTTCATTCAGCACACGGTTTTCATCTATTGTAAAGACCTGCCCTCTGAAATACCGCCAGAAAGCAATTACCAAGATTCAGTCAAAGCGATAAGAAAAATGCTGCATCATCAGATGAATGCAGCATTTGTTTTCATTAAGCTTCTTCGGGACGCGGCTGGGAAGCACGTGACTTCCAGGCACCGGAATAGAGATAGACGCTTCCGATGAAGAACGGAACCGTTCCGGCAAATGCATTTCCATACCAGAAACCGAAAATCCCCATGTTGAAGACAACGCCTAACAGCAGGGCAAGACCGATGCGGCAGATGATGCCGTCAAGCAATGCGACCGTCAGATTCAGCTTCGAGTTGCCTGAACCGTTGATCAGTGCGAAGTTTGCCGGACGCAGGCAGGCACCGAGATACTGAATCATCGCAACCGGGATGTAGCTGACAGCCATGGCAAGAACTGCCGGATCGCTTGAGAAAAGACCGAAGAGCCATTCAGGCTTAAGTGCAGTAATGACGGCAAAGACTGCGGTCGGGATTGCAACAATCCAGAGTGCATTGTAGACAATCTGAGGAACTCTCCTGATCTTTCCGGCACCGAGTGCCTGAGCCACCATGGCGCCGCCCGCTGAAGAGATTGCCTGGCTGACAACGCCGATCATGCCTTCAAGTTTTCTGGCAACGCCGGTCACCGCAACTGCAGTTGTTCCGTATGTGTTGATATAGGAGTTGACAAACAGCATTGAGAATGTGACTGCCGCCGACTGGATGACCATCGGAATACCCAGTGCCAGCAGCGGCTGAATCACTTCGCCATAGATTCTGAAATGCTCGGGTTTGAAGTCAAAGTGTATCTGTTCCCTGTTTTTATAGAGAAGTCTCAAAGCAAAGATGAAGCTGACTGCCTGACCGATCACGGTTGCCAGCGCTGCCCCCATCGGGCCCATGTGAAGCGGGCCTACAAACAGAAGGTCAAGAACCATATTGATGACAGATGCGATCGCAATGAACTGGAACGGATGCTTGGAATCGCCCATTCCTCTCAGAACTGCCGATACCAGATTGTATCCGTAAATAAAGACAATTCCGTATACACAGGTGACTGCGTACTGTCTTGTATATTCATAAATATCCGCCGGCGTATTGAGCCAGTTGATGATGCCTTTATATGTGAACAGGAAGACGATCATGATGATGACAGCAAGACTCATCAGCAATGTGAAGAGCGTACCGACCATGTGACCGACTTTGTCTCTTCTGTTTTCGCCGACATATCTTGAAATCAGAATCTGTCCGGCATTGGACAGACCCATTGCCACAAAGGTAATCAGCTGAAGCACTTCACCGCCGATCGATACAGCGGAAAGACCTTCCGTACCCACAAACTGACCGACAACGATCATGTCGACCATGTTGTATACCATCTGCAAGAGTCCTGACAACAGCAGCGGCAAAGCAAATTTAATCAGTGTTTTTGGAACACTTCCTTTTGTCAGATCGCGGATCAGTTCCTTCTTTTCTGCCATTTTGATTCATCCCCCTTTTTTACCGCTATATATTAACACGCAAAGCGGTGAATCACCCAATATCTGAACTGCGGATTTCAGATTTTATCCGGTTTCAGGAAAAAAGCAGGAAATCCCTGCTTTCATCATTATGCAAGTTCGTGCAGAACCGCCCTTCTGTAATAAAGAATCGAAACACCGTAGGCAATTACCATCGGCAGAACCATAAACAATACAAGCAGTGCCGCATTGCCTGCGCTCAGCTCGCCGTGCAGAATCATGGAGATAAAGATGTTTCCAAGATACAGCAGAGCAACTGCAAGAATGGTCAGATAGAGGATGCTGACTTCACGGAAGATGATCTTCTCTCTTTCTTCTTTCACATAGCCGATCTGATCGAGTGTCATGAAGTATTTCTTTCTGGAATATGTCTCGGTTGAGAATCTGAACATGATTGCCATCGACAGCAGCACATTCATGACTACATACGAAAGCAGTGACAGCATCATTTCAAGATCGGTTGTATTTCTGCCAAGCAGAATCGAAATAAGCAGTACGGCGCAGCTGAGGAACAGAATGATATTCGCTCTCAGAATCGTCAGATCGGTACGGAAGAATCCCATGACCGCTACAATCTGCGGATCGCTTGTCTTCTTCTCCATGGTCAGTTTATTGATCTCGGGAACTGCGAAGTTGGGAACGCCGAGATAAAAGCCGACCATTCCCAAAAGTGAGAACATCAGCGTCATATCACGGTTGATATAGAACATAAACAGAGGAATGATAAACAGAGCAAGACTGACGATCTTCCTTGTACGGGCACCGGCCTGCTTGCGGAGTTCCATCTGCCTTTTCTTTTCTTCTTTTTCCTTTTCCGTCAGCATGATGCTGTAATCAATCATGTTTGCGCCGGAAAGCGGATTGATCAGCCTTCTTTCATTCATCAGCGAACTGGCTGAATTGCGGTATGCAAAACTGAGATTCAGATAGGTTGTCCAGAAAACAACCGCACCTAAGATAACCATCGTTGTTCCGACCGCAGAGGGATAGATGCCGATTGCAAATTCACTGTGCAGCACCCCGGAAATGATCGCATTGAGCACCGGCACAAGCAGCACTGCTCCGATGATTCCGAACGGAATTGCAATCAATAAAAGGATGAATGTCTGAATCAGCAGATACTCCGCCAGCTGCATGAATGTCGCACCGCATACAAGCCTGACCGCAAGCTCCTTCGACTTGTTTTTGATAAAGAAGTCGTTGGCAAAGAAGATGATGATGAGACACACCGCAATGACGAATACCGTCACGGTCGTGATTGTGTCATTGTTGTTTTCAAGCCATGTGAACCCGAATGATTCACTCATGGAGATATTGAAAAACAGGAATACGAACATTGAAGTCAGCACGAAAGTCAGCCAGTAGAACAGAGCCTTCGCCATGCTGTTTTTCAATGAACGGACTGCATCTCTGAAGATCATAAATCACACTTCCTTTCTTTCATGAAAACAGCTGTCTCAGCCCTGCAGAATCTCTCTGGATTCAGCAGAATTGATTTCAACGATTTTCTGGAAGTATTCATCCTGACTCAGATCCCCGCGGTCCAGAACCGACTCAATATTTCCGTCTTTGATATAGATCAGTCTGGAAGAATAGGAAGTGATCAGAGGGTCATGGGTAACCATGACAATCGTGACGCCGTTTTCCTTGTTCAGCATCTGCAGGATGCTCATCAGCTCGCTTGAATTCTTTGAGTCAAGGTTGCCGGTGGGCTCATCTGCCACAATGATGCGGGGATGATTGATCAGTGCTCTGCAGATTGCAGCTCGCTGTCTCTGGCCGCCCGAGCATTCATTCGGATATTTTTTCAGAAGGCTTTCAATATCCATCTGACGGGCAAGTTCATGGACGCGCTCTTCGATTTTCTTCTGATCGACATGAGCAAGTGAGAGCGGCATGGCGATGTTTTCAAACATTGTATGTGTATCCAGAAGATTGAAGTCCTGGAAAATGAAGCCGAGATTCTGATAGCGGAATCTGCCGATTTCGTTGGAGCTCATCGATCTGACTTCTTTGCCGTTGATATAGACATGGCCGCTGGTCGGCAGATCAATCGTGGAAATATTATTGATAAATGTCGACTTTCCGCTTCCGGAGGGACCCATGATTGCCACAAAATCACCTTCGTTTACCTGAAAGTTAATATCATGAAGTGCTTCAAATGCATTCGGTGTGTTGTAGTTATAGACCTTCTTGAGATTCTTCGCTTCGAGAACTGTATTTGTCATCCTGATTCCCCTTTTTTACCAGTCAATTATATTTGAGACCGTATTGACCAATCAAGAACAAAGACTGTTTAATCAATGTATAATCTTATAAAAAAAGCAGTGCCCGTTTCTGTGCGGACACTGCCTGTTATCGATCTGTTACAGATTGATCTTATTTTCCTTTGGGATGCATTTCGCCTCTGACCATTGAGAACGCATCCATCGGATAATTTTTGAGGTTGTCGAGAATCTTGCGGTCATCCGCCTTGCCGAGCAGCTTCAGTCTTGCTCTCTTGACTTCTGCTTCTGCTGCATGCTTGGAAGGTCCGCCGACACATCCGCCTTCGCAGATCATCGCTTCAATGAAGTCTTCCGGCAGTCTGCCCATGGAGAGCAGCTTGACGCCGACAACACAATCCTTGCCGCCGGTGCACTTGCGCAGCTTGACCTGATCGGTATTCTGACCGCGTTCCTTCATGCATTCGAGAACCGCTGCCGCAACGCCGCCGCTGCTTGAGAAGCCCTTGCCGTGTACGGATGCTTCCTGATATGTTTCTTCAACCGGCTCAAGCTCGATATCCTTTGATCTCAAAAGTGAAGTCATTTCACCGAATGTCAGAACATAATCGGCATTTCCTTCAATTCCCATTTCCTGTGATTCGCTCTTCTTCGCGATGCACGGGCCGATGAATACGGTGATGCAGTCAGGATGCTGGGACTTCAGATATCTTGAAACTGCACACATCGGTGAAACGATGGTGGACATATTCTTTTCAAACACATCGGGATAATGCTTCATCAGAAGGTTGATGAATGCCGGGCAGCATGATGTTGTCATCTTTCTGCCTTCTTCAAGAGCTTCCGCCCACTCAGCAGATTCATAGGCAGCTGTCATATCGCCGCCAAGACCGACTTCAACCATTTCCTTGAATCCGACCTTCTTCAAAGCTGCACGGATGGAAGCCATGGAGATGTTTTCTCCATACTGGCCTTCGATTGCCGGTGCGCACATTGCATAGACTTCCTTGCCTGCCTTGATTGCGCGGATGATATCGAGGACATGAACCTTGGAATCGATTGCACCGAACGGGCAGGAATGAATGCACTGACCGCAGCGGATGCACTTGTTTTCATCAATTTTGCAGATGCCGTATTCATCATAGGAGATCGCATCGACAGGGCACGGTCTCTTGCACGGTCTGATCAGGTGTGCAATCGCGCCGTACGGACATGCATTCGCGCACATTCCGCACTCCCTGCACTTGTTCGGATCAATCTTCGCACGTGTATCAGTCATTGAAATCGCACCGAAGCGGCAGGAATTCATACATGCCTTGCCGAGGCATAAACGGCAGTTGTCGGTAACTGTATAGGAAGACAGCGGGCATTCTTCGCATGCCGGTTCAATGACCTGAATGATATTATCTGCAGGTTTTGTCACCGAGGCATTCTGATTGCTTGCCAGCCGCATTCTCCATCTGAGGATTTCTCTTTCCTTATAGACGCAGCATCTCCATGTCGCATGCGGACCGGGCGAGATCTCATAGGCAAGTGCTTCTTTGTTTTCTTCGGTCAGCTCATCTTTCCATTCAAGACGGGCAAGGCCTTCCACTACGCGGTGCTTTAACGCAACAGCGCCTTCATCGTTTCTGATCATATTATTTTTACTCCTTTGCCTTTTTTCAGTCATATTATACTGAATCAGTATAGCGAATGATATGGAAAAATCGGAAATAAAGATAAACAAAATCATCAGATTGTATGGATTTTCACATGCTCCATAAGTATTTCACAGCACTTCTTCTCCGTTTAAAAAGCAATGATCGCTTATGACCATTGCCTGATCTGAATCAGAGATTTTCGCCGTTGCACGCGATGGTTTCTTTCATCCATGCGTAGCTGTCCTTGAGGCTGCGCTTTGCAGTTCCCTTCATGTCATTGTCGAGATCCACATAAATGAAGCCGTATCTCTTTTCCATTTCACAGGAAGAGCAGCTGACAATATCGATCGGTCCCCATGCATAGTAGCCGGCCACATCGACGCCGTCATAGATTGCTTCCTTCACCTGCTTCAGATGTTCTTCATAGAATTCAACTCTGTAAGGATCGTGAACAGAACCGTCTTCTTCAACCTTGTCATAGAAACCCATTCCGTTTTCAGTCACCATCACAGGCAGCTGATATCTGTCCCAGTATTGATTGAGGGCAACCCTGAGTCCGACCGGATCAAGTCCCCATCCCCAGGCATTCGCCTTCTTGATGAATTCGTTTTTGATCATCGTTCCGTCTTCAGTCACGTTTGTTGTGTAGTAATAGCTGAATGAGATGAAATCGACGGTGTTCTTCAGATCTTCTTCATCCTGTGCCGTAATGTCGACATGAATGTTGTTTTCTTCATAGAAGCGGTACATGTAGGAAGGAATTGCCCCGCGCGCTGACATATCGGTGAAGTAATAGGAAAGATGATTCTGCTGAATTGCTGCCATCATGTTTTCCGAACTGCCGGTTGCCGGATGGGCGTTGTTGTGATAGAGCATACAGCCGAATTTGAATTCCGGATTGATTTCACGGCCGGTTTTCATCGCTCTTGCACATGCGACAAGTTCATTGTGAAGACCCTGATATTTTGCATCTGTCAGATTCTCCACACGGTCTGCCGGAATTCCGAGGTGATTGAATGATTCATGTTCATAGAGGTTGATCTGATTGACTGTGATCCAGTACTTCACTTTGTCTTTGTATCTTCTGAAGATGGTTTCACAGTATTTCACAAACATATCGATGGTTTTGCGGTTATACCATCCGTTGTAACTGAGTGCGACATTCAGCGGCATTTCATAATGCGAGATTGTGATCATCGGCTCAATATTGTATTTTGCCATTTCATCAAACAGTCTGTCATAGAATGCCAGTCCGCCTTCATTGGGTTCTTCATCATCCCCGTTGGGATAGATTCTGGCCCAGTTGATGGAAGTGCGGATGGAATTGAGTCCGAGCCCTGCCAGCAGTCTGATATCATCCGGATATGTGTGATAGAAATCGATGCCGTATCTCTTGGGGAACATCTTGTTCCGATCATTCAGCAGCTCTTCTGCATAGGCTGCCGTCATTTCGGCATTTGAACGCTTTTCAGGAGGCAGATGGCCTTTGTATTCATTGATATCGGCGATGCATAAACCTTTTCCGTCTTCCTGCCATGCGCCTTCAAGCTGATTCGCTGCGACTGCCCCTCCCCAGAGGAAATGATCGGGGAATTTTCTTGCAGTAATTTTCATTATATAAACTCTCCCTGCATTCAATATAGCATATCCGTTTGCATGTATACAGCGATCAAAAAAGGACAGATCATCTGATCTGTCCCGATAAGCATCAAAGCATGTGAGCGCGCATTTCTTCCGGACTCATTTCACTTAAGAGCACCGGCGGAATGTCGAATACGGTTTTGCAGCCGAAGTCTTTCTTTTCGCTTAAGCGCACGATTGCACGTGCATAGGCAATGATGACACTTGATGTGAATTCCGGATTGGAGTCAAGCTTCAGAGAGAATTCAATGACATGCTTGTGTTCATGATCCATACCGGTGCTGCCGGAACGGAATACAAAGCCGCCATGTGCGAGTTCGGAATGATCTCTCTTCAGCTCTTCGGCAGAGATGAAGTGCACGGTTGTGTCATAATCGGAGAAGTAGTTAGGCATCCCGACGATTTCCTTTTCAACCTTAGCTGCATCTGCGCCTTCCTTAAGAACAACGAAACATTCACGTGTATGCTTCTGGCGTGTTGTCAGTTCAGGATTTTCGCCGTTGCGGACTGCTTCAAGTGCAGCATCAACAGGAATTGTATACTGCTTTGCATCGGCAACGCCTTCAATGCGGCGGATCGCATCGGAGTGTCCCTGGGAAACACCCTTGCCCCAGAATGTATAATCTTTGCCGTTGGGAAGAATGGCGGAAGAATATGCTCTGATCAGTGAGAACATACCCGGGTCCCAGCCGACGGAAATCATCGCTGTGTGATTGTTTGCTTTCGCTGCCGCATCGACTGCTGCGAAATGTTCGGGGATTCTTGCATGTGTGTCAAAACTGTCAATGACATTGAACATCTTTGCATATTCCGGAGTCTGTACAGGCAGATCGGTTGCACTTCCTCCGCAGAGTACGAGCACATCAATCTTATCTTTCCAGTCTTCGATTTCATTCACGGAAACAACCGGTACATTTTCTGTTCTGATCTTCACGTCAGAAGGATTGCGGCGGGTAAATACCGCACAAAGTTCCATATCCGATGTTTCTTTCACTGCGCATTCGATGCCGCGGCCGAGATTGCCGTAGCCAAGGATTCCGATTCTTGTTTTCATCTTTCTTTCCCTCTTTCAATTTTTTACGGTAAAGCAATGGTCGTTAAGATATGGTTCTGCCTGAGGCAGCCGGGTGATATGGATCCACAGGATGAGATCATCCCGTATCCTTATTTTTCAAGAGAAATCAGATGATCGTATGATTCTCTTTCAATGACGACTCTGTCTTCTCCGTCTTTCACAAAAACGACAGCAGGCAGAGGAAGCTTGTTATAGTGGCTGGCCATGGAATATCCATAGGCACCGGTTGTTCTCATGACGAGAATATCGCCTGTATGAACTTCGGGAAGTGCAATCGACTGAATCAGAATGTCTCCCGATTCACAGCACTTGCCGGCGATTGTGTAATCGGCATGCTTTTCTTCATCTTCGCGCCCGGCAATGAAAGCATCGTATTCCGCCTGATAAAGAGCAGGTCGGATGTTGTCGCTCATGCCGCCGTCCACGAATGCATACAGCCTGTTCGGTGTCTTTTTGATATAGCCGACTCTGTACAGATTGTAACCTGCCTCAGCGACAATGCTGCGGCCCGGTTCAATGCAGACGCGTTTGATCTGATGATTGATCTTTACATTTTCTTCTTCAGCGGTTCTGAGAATTGCCGCACAGACCTCATCCACGGGAATCGGATGATCTGCATTTGTATAATATGCCGCAAATCCGCCGCCCAGATTCACCGAGTCAATGTTCACGCCATACTCTTTTTTCATTTTTGCGGCAAATGCAAACATCTTGCGGACTAATTCAACATACGCCTGGCCATCGAAAATCTGTGAGCCGATATGGGCATGAATGCCTGCAAATGAAGTATTGTCGCAGCCTTCAAACAGGTCTGTCACATAAGCAATCTCTTTTTCATCCAGCATGGAGATACCGAATTTGGAATCCACATGGGCTGTGACAATATACTGATGTGTATGTGCTTCAATGCCCGGATTGACACGAAGGAAGACTCTGATCTGATAATCGGTTCCTTCAATCTGTCTCAACAGTTCTTCTGCTTCCATGACATTGTCAATGACAATCGTTCCGACTCCGAGTTCAAGAGCCATTCTGATTTCTGCAGGCGTTTTGTTGTTGCCGTGGAAGAAGATCTTTGAGCAGTCAAAGCCTGCCTTGTATGCTGTATAGAGCTCACCGCCCGAAACAACATCCAGACAGCATCCGTATTCCTGAATCAGCTGAATCATCGCCTTGCAGCTGAAGGCTTTTGAAGCATAGATCACATCTGTCTTCACTGAATCTGATTTGAAATTCTCTGTAAATGCCTGCAGTCTTTCTCTGAGTTTTTCCTCATCATAGACAACAAGTGGTGTTCCGTATTTTTCAGCTAACGCTTTGAAACTGATATTGGCGATTTCAGACATAAGCTCCTCCTTCTCATGCAAAATGCCGGCAGAATGCAATCTGCCGGCATACATCGATCCCCACAGATAGCACTCCTACTTCAGTAGACAGTCATGCAGATATTCTCTGCATGCCCACCGCCCGTCAGTGCCCTGACAGACAGTTCGGCGGAATTGCTTGTTTCAGACATCATGCGCCTGCCGGCTCTGTCTGAGTTTGTCGTTCCCGCACCTCTATCATGGTGTGTATATTAGCATTAATGGCCCGAGAATTCAATCAATATAATGCATGGCACTGCGGTATGATGATTTCCCTACCCTTTGAGCAGCAGAATTCCGCTCACGATCAGGAATTCCGAAAGCAGATATGTCAGCATAACCGTAAAGTGTTTTTTGTAGACAATCCCGGTTTGGCGATGGTACCGCACCAGAAACAATGTGCAGTCGGAAATGAAGAAACTGACTGCCCCGATATAAGCGAGCAGCGTTCCTGAATGATCCACCGACATCAGCTGCATGAGTGCAAACAGATTCATGATACTGTTGACGATCAGATAGAGTCCCATCGGCAGCACCATCTTCTTCGGTGTATTGTCTTTGACTGCTCTCATGATCAGAAATGAAACAGTGAAATAAACTGCCGCAGCCAGAATGATCAGAACAAGCGAAACGGACGAGAGCGTAATCCTCTTCACATAAACAAGCGCAAAGAAGACATGGCTGAGCAGAAATGAGATGCCCCCTGCAGCAAACCAATGATGTCCCTTCGGTATGAGCAGCACATCGCCAAGCCAGCTCGTCAGCAAAGCGAGTATGAGAAAGATATCTTTGTGATGGGCAGCACTCAGATAGTAAAGAAGCAGAAGAATCAGTAGGAACGGTTTCGTCTTTTTCCGGTTCTGTGCATCGTCCTTCCATGATGAGATCAGATGAAGGATGCTGAAAAGGAAAAAGAGCACCAGAAATAGATATTGAATCATGATATTTTACCTGTCATTTATTAATTCCATCATATCGAAATTTCTGCATATTGTTGAGTGATTTGTGGAAAATATCATTTTTTTTGAATCTGTTGTCACTGATGAACACTTGTGCTAAATATTCATATGTTCGAAATGGAGAGCAATATGAAAAAACAGGATTATACAGAACATAACGGAAATGTTCTTTACGGAAAAAAATGGGCTGTCTGCGGAGACAGCTTTACAGCCGGTGTCACCGGAAGCGTATTTGAGGACGGTTTCTGCAAAGGAATGCCGAAATCCTACCCTTACTTCATCGCTGCCAGAAATCACATGGAAATCTGCCGCTTCTTTGAAGGCGGAAGAACACTCGGCTATCCTGCCGACAACACCTTCCATAACAGCCTGACTGACCCTTCTCAGGATTTCTATTATCAGAACATCCCGGCAGATGCTGACTATATTACGATTTATCTCGGCATCAATGATTCTCATCATGAACATGGCAAAGCAAAGGACGGCGAAGATCCGACCGGCCCGATCCCCATCGGTTCCATGGATGATGAAACAGCAGCCACCTATTGCGGAGCGTGGAATGAAGTTCTTTCATGGCTGATTGTCAACCGTCCGTTTGCTCATCTCGGCATTCTTGTTTCAAACGGATGCGACCGCGAAGAATACAGAGATGTGCAGATCAGAATGGCCCGCAAATACGGAATTCCTTATATCGATATGAACGGAGATGATCATACACCGGTCATGATCCGCTCAAAGAATCCTGAGATCTCGGATGAAGTCAAGAAAATGGTCCTGCTGAAACAGGCAGTTGACTATCCCCGCAATACACATCCCAATGATGATGCACATGCATTTGAATCCTACTTCATCGAAGATTTCCTGCGTCGCATCTGAATCACAATAAAGACATACAGAATGAAACAGCATGCCGGTGTGCTGTTTTTTCATTTCTGACCCAAACGTATATCCGGTTTGAATTGCACAAAAAAAGGAAGAGATCCTGAGATCGATCTCCTCCCGTAAAAATCATCAGTCCTTCTTTGCAAAGAAAGCAACCGCGATGGCTCCCGGGCCTGAATAAGTACCGATCGTACTGCCGACCTCTGCCTTCTGGATTCTGTCCTCACAGCCTTCATAAAGATATGCAGAATCATTCATGTACTTCTTCAGAAGAGAGTCATCCGTTCCTGCATATGCGATGCAGACAGGACGGTTGAAATCAATGCCGCCGATTCTTCTGATCGATTCCGAAAGCATATTGCCCGAGCGCTTTGATCCTCTTGCTTTTCCGAGTATGAATACTTCGCCGTTTTCAATGGTCAGTACCGGTTTGATCGCAAGCAGATTGCCGGTAAACGCAGCGGCAGCGGAAAGCCTTCCGCCCAAGCGCAGATATTCCAGAGTATCGAATACTGCGATGACATGCGCATCTTTCTTTTCTTCTTCAATGATCCGGACAATTTCTTCAGCGCTCTTTCCCGCATCGCGCAGTTCAACCGCTCTGTTGACAATAATGTATTCGGAAATGCAGAACTGTCTTGTATCAACGACATATGCACATCCTTCATATTCAGATGCCGCAAGAGATGCACTCTGCCAGCAGCCTGAAACACCGGAAGACATCGTGAAGCAGATGATCTGATCGCCTGCCTTTTTTGCTTCTGCAAATTCCTGTTCATATTCAAAGGGTGTGATTTGCGAAGTTTTGGGAATTGTATCCGTTTCGATCAGTTTTTCATAAAACTCATGCGGTTTCAGAGTTACACCGTCAAGATATTCTTCTTCTCCGAAACGGACTCTCAGCGGAATGACTTTAATGTTCCATTCTGCTGCTTTTGCCTGTGAAATATCACTTGCCGAATCAGTTAAAATTCTTACTGCCATATATCTGTTATCTTTTTACTTTCCTGTATTATTCAGATGATCCTTGAGATTCTGATCAATCTGTTCAAGTGTTTTATAGAGGATTGTTCTTTCTTCATCCGAAATCAAAGCACCGATTGTTTCAACTGTCCTGATGATCTTTTCATCAACATATCTGGCAGTTTCCTGGCCTTTTTCGCTTAGCATCCACTTTCTGCCGTACACTTTGTTTTCATCTTCATCCATGTAGGCAAAACCGACTTCCTCCATCTGTTCCATGTACCGGGAAACAGCGGCTTTATCCATATCGGATAACATCGAAATCTCCTTTGACGAAAGTCCATCGGGATGGTCATAGAGAAGATGCAGACAGTCGACATGCCCGCTTCTGAGGCCGTATTTTTTCATTTCTTCTTTTTTGATACGGATAATACTCTGGTTGATTGATGACACTGCTGAAGTAAAACGATCAAATCTTTTTTTCATAACGCCCTCCTTTTTTGTTGATGAATCAACAACCTGATTCCACTATAGATTCAATTTGTTGATCTGTCAACATCTCTCTGTAAATATTTCATATCGGCGTCAGACTGTCTGAAACTGATTCATTCACAACAGCTTTGATACATCCGCCCTTTCCCGTTTATCAAAGCAGAGTGTCAATGATCATGCTATACTTTTGTGATGTACATACAGATACAAAGGAGTGTGTCTATGAAGATTAAGAAATTGCTGGCAGCTTTGTTCCTGCTGATCGCAGCAGGATGTACTGCCGAAAAAAAAGAAGATACCGTGATCATCAATGAAGACGGACTCAATACCGTGAAACTTGGTGAAAAGGAAATGGACTGGTTCCGTTTCGGCAATGAGAACGGTCCGAAAGTCATCATCCTGCCGGGCATTTCATTGAAAAGTGTCACCGGTTCAAAGGATGCGATCATCGGTGCATATTCACTTCTTGCCGAAGACTATGATGTTTATCTGCTGGATCATATCCGGGTCATTCCGGAAGACTATAAAATCCATGACATGGCTGAAGATACCGTTAAAGCAATCAAAGCCATCGGCCTCAAAGACGTCAATATCATGGGTGTCTCCCGCGGATCGATGATTACAATGGATATGGCCATCAGCAATCCTGATCTCATACACTCGATCATGCTGTGCTCTGCAGCTTCAAGGATCACTGATCCAACGCCGCTTGAAACATGGAAGAAGCTTGCCGAAGAAAGAAACCTGCCGGCACTGATGGAAGCTTTCGGTGAATATGTCTATACTCCTTCCTTTTACGAACAGTACAAAGACATCATCATTGCGTCCGGACAGGGAGCCAGTGAACAGGATTATTCAAACTTCATTATTTCCGTTGAAGGAACACTGGATTTTGACTGTTATGATCAGCTTGAAAAGATCAGCTGCCCTGCCTTTGTCATCGGTGCATCAGAGGACAAGGTCCTCGGTGTGCAGGCTTCATACGATCTTGTCGAAAAGCTGCATTGCGATAGCTTTATCTATGAAGGCTACGGACATGGTGTCTATGATGAAGCACCTGATTATCTGACTCATATCAAGGCATTCCTTGACGAAGTCAATCAATGAATCTCCGGCTGTCAGGATCTCTTTCCTGACAGCTTTTTTGAACTGCAGACAATTTTCAGCATCAGAAAAATCCGGCTTTGATGAAAGCCGGATCTTTTGTTTTCTGTCTTTATGCTGAAGAGTTTCAGCCCTGTCACAGACCGCTGCGGAAACCGGGAGTCAGAACAGAACATTTAATTCTGCTCGTTTTCCTGCTTCAGAAGTGCAGCCAGACAAAGACAGCCCTTCTCAATATCTCTGTATGCAGTTTCAAAATCATCTGTATACCATGGATCGGCAACTTCTTTTGAACTGCCGCAGAATTCAGGCAGACAGAAAATCTTCTTTCCCTTTTCAATCTGCTCTTTCAGTGTTCCGGTATATGAAGGCTCATTGAAGAATGATCTCATTCTGCGGATATTGGATTCATCCATTCCGATCAGCAGATCATATTCTTCATAGTCACGCATAACAATTCTGCGTGCCTTTCTTCTTTCAAAAGGAACATTCTTTTCTCTCAGTTTTGCTTTTGCGGGAGGATAGATATCATTTCCTGTTTCCTCGCTGCTGACGGCGGCAGAAGAAACAATGATATTCATGTTCTTCAGCAGATCATCATCGCTGATGATCTTTTTCATAATGAATTCAGCCATCGGCGATCTGCATATATTGCCGTGGCAGATAAACAGTATATTTCTCATAGATTGAATTCCGGGCTTCATTGCTCGTAAAGAAATGCAACCTGCTCCTGAAGCTCTTCAGAAAAATCTTTCAGATCATCCAATGTGATGGCACCTTCATTCAGAAGTTCCAGCAGATTCGGTATCATCAACGATCTGCGCATATTGATCTGTACACCTGTCAGTTTCTGATCCGTGCGCAGCCTTTCTTCAAGTTTCCAGAATCTGTCAGATGGATTGGTATCTTCCGAAAGAATTGCTTTATATTCTTCAATCAGATTTGCCATGAAGGCTTCCTGCCAGTCAGGGACTTTACTTCTCAGAATCTTCCAGTCTTTTTCGTTCATCACTGTTCTCCTTTTTTCATCATCGTGATTTCAATGTCATATTTTCTGAAAATGACCGCCGTTTCAAAAGCACTGCGGCGGTCATCTGCTGTGTTTCAATGATTTGCTTATTCGCTTACGCGTTCATAGAAAGCCGGTGTGTAAGCCCAGTATCGGTAGAGCTCACTCGGTGCATTCCATACCATATATCCGTCATCCAGACCGTTGGCATAAAGACCTTCAATCTGCTCGTTGATCTTATCGACGGTATACTCAACCTGAGGTTCCTTCCATGTTGTGTCAAAGCCCTGAATCCATGTTCTGACTTTTGCCGGATTGGGAGTCTCCGCCTGTCTTTGTGTGACATACGAGCCCCAGTAGTAAAGAAGCTGATAAGGAACTTCCCAGACTGCCTGCTCAATGCCGTAATCATGGATTGCAAAGTGATCGGGATAAGGCATTGCGCACATGACATCTGCGATGTTGGACATCATCGGCCAGTACTGACCGTAGGCACACACATAGTCATTGGATGTTTCACCGAATACATCGGCTGACATATAGACGCCGCGCTCATGGAGTTCATCTCTTGCATACAGCATGAAGCGGTTGATTGCCTGGGCCATGGTTTCACCATAGTCATTTCTGAAATCAATGCCGTCAATGACAAGGTCGATCATATCCGGGAAGCGGATATAGTCGAAGTTGATTTCATTGAAGCCGATTTTTTCAGCTCCTTCGATCGCCAGTCTGATGTTGTATTCCCAGACAGTTCTCTGATACGGAGAAGGCCAGTATGCACTTGCAAGCAGGAACGGTGAACCGGTTGCTGTATCAACCAGACACATTTCAGGATGATCCTGGGCAAACAGATCGTCTTTGAATGTGACGATTCTGCCGATCACATAGATTCCTGCATCCTTGCATTTCTGAACCGCAGCCTTGTAATCATCAAATGTATTCCATGCATACTGATACGAAGTCGGGCTGAATTCTTTGATTACTTCTGATTCATAGGCAGGGCCGTCACTTTCCTTCATGTCAATAATGAAGGCATTGACGCCGCTGTTGTTGGCAATCTCAATATAATCATCGATATACTCAATGCATGCCTTGTTCAGATACAGTGTTCTGCATTCCCTCGGCATATGGTTGTCGGCAAAGTCAGGCTTGGGCAGATCTGGATATTCAAGTGTATATGCATTTCCCCCGCCGTAAAGATCTTCTCTTTCATACTGGAAATCAGCCACGGTATCCTTAACTTCTTCAGCTGTACGCACAAGATATTCAGGACGTAAATATCCCTGCTGGCCGTTCAGATCAACCTGATAGCGGTCAACACTTCCGTCAGGAAGCAGATTGCCATATCCGATGATCTGCGCTTCTGCACTCTTGGATGCCATACCTGCAATTGCCGGTCCGGAAGCTTCTTTATACAGAACACACGGCAACGTCACAAATCCGGATTTTTCTTTCACTGCATCTTTGACATCCCAGCAGAGTTCATCATCTGTCATGAGATATTCTTCTTCATTGATATAAACAAGGCGGTATTCTTTTCCGACTTCATTCTCATCTTCTTCGTTTTCTTTGACAACGAGCGGCAGAACTCTTGTCTCAACCGGCGTTCCGCGTACCAGAGTCAAAGAACCTTCCCCGTCACGGCGGTCAATTTTCACGGTCTTTTCATCCGAAGAAACATAGAGTGTTTCCCTTTTCTTTTCTTCTTCCAGTCTTGCCTGCTCAGCCAGATAAGCCTGATATTTTGTATATCCGAAATATCCGCCTCCTGCAATAAGAGCCAGCACAACCGGCGTAATGTAAACCCATTTTTTCAATCTCATATTCATTTAAAAGCGCTTGATTGTCTCAGACGCTTTCCCCCTTCTCAGCCATCAGGC
This sequence comes from Erysipelotrichaceae bacterium, assembly GCA_030525525.1. Taxonomy (GTDB): domain Bacteria; phylum Bacillota_I; class Bacilli_A; order Erysipelotrichales; family Erysipelotrichaceae; genus Bulleidia. The sequence continues at coordinate 3,616 of JAUNEN010000015.1, read as the reverse complement.
TGTCCATGATCTTCATTTTCGAAGACCAATCTAAAGATCATCTGTTTTGCATCGGCTGAAATATAAGTCCATTCTACTAAAAAAAGAACAGATATTGAATCGGAATTCACGAAGATATCTGTTCTCTCTGTTTCATTTCCCTGCTGCTTCTCTTTTCCGGTATGCTCTGTCAGGATAGTCGGTTATGACTCCGTCCGCTTTCAGACTGATCAGATATTCCATATCCTTTTCATTGTTTACCGTCCAGTATTGCACCGCGAGGTTTTTCTGATGTGCATAATTGATCAAAGATGCGGTACCGAGATTAACACCACGGTTTTGACTGATGTTTCCGAAAGGCAGCTGCAGAACTTCGAATGCCGGCTGCCAGTCAGCTTTGCGAAGCAGATATGCGCCGAAGAAATCAAACACTTCTCTGACGCAGGCTCCCCGTGTCAGTTCAGGATATTTTTCTTCTGCATACATTGAAATCTCTGCATCGAAGTTTCCGAAGATGACCTTCTCAGTCAGATTCATCTCATCAAGATATCCGACCAGAAGATCCACACTTTTTTTTCCAAGATCCCCTTTATTCTTGACTTCGACAATGTAATGAAAGTTTCCGTTTTTCTCAAGATAACCGATCACTTCTTTCAGATCTGCAATTCTGATATCATCGGGAACTTCATCGCCTTTTAAACCGGCAAACGGCATTTCCCCGTTTTCATTCACAAACTTCGCACCCATATTCAGCTGTCTTAATTCTTCATATGTATAGTCTTCCGGATGACAGTGCTGTTTGCCGAATACTTCGGCACAATCGGAAGTTCTGTCAAGTTCATCGTCATGAAGAAGAATCAGTACATCATCCTTCGTGATATGAAGATCGAATTCAAAAATATCAACTGTGAATTCTTTGTTTTCAATGCAGTTGACAAAAGCGCGCATTGTTTCCTCAGGCATGATGCCGGCTCCGCTGCGGTGTGCGGAAATCAATGAAGACTCACTGATCAGAGGGTTGTCTGTTTCGTATTTTCTGATCTCTGCCGGGTCGGATCTGTGAAAATACGCAACTGCCCAAAGAATTGCAAGTGCCGCGACAATACAGCATATGATTCCGATAATTCTTTTCAGAATACGGCTGACTTTGCTTTTTTTCATAACTTTCTCCTTTTCAGGGATGCAAGCAGTTTAAATATACAACCGGCCCTGAGAATTATACAAGATTTGCTTCAGTGCAATACAGATAGCACGAAAAGGATATTTTGAGAGATAATGGAAGAAACAAAAACGGAGAATTTTCTGATGCATAATGATGAGAAAACAACGAAAAAGAATCTTCTGATGTTTCCCCTTGGAACAGTGGGCAGAGACATCATCTACAACCTTGTCACAAGCTATCTTCTGACATTCGTCCTTTTCACCAGAAACCTGAATACGGCTCAGCTTTCCGCAATCACGGCGATCATGGTGGCTGCCCGTATCTTTGACGCACTGAATGATCCGGTCATGGGCAATATCATTGAGCGAACCCGTACAAAGTGGGGAAAGTTCAAGCCATGGCTTGCCATCGGCATCCTCACAACATCGCTTGTTGTTTACGGCATGTTCAATACGAATCTGACAGGATGGGCATTTGTCTGGTATTTCGGATTCATGTATTTTGCCTACAGCATCACCTATACCATGCATGATATCTCTTACTGGGGAATGGTTCCTGCCTTAAGCTCAGATGCGGATACACGTAATAAATTCACTTCAAGAGCAACGCTGTTTGCCGGCATCGGCGGTGTGCTTGCGGCATCTTTGATCCCGATGTTCACAGCCGGTGAGAGTGCAATCGGCGGCAATGCCGTGACAGCTTACGGAATCGTCGCACTCGCTGCCGCGATTCTCGGTCCTCTGTTTCTTGCATTTACGATTTTCGGTGTCAAGGAAGAGCGCAATGCATCAGATGAACCTGCCCCGCCCGTCAGTTTCAAAAAGATTATCTCCACCATCACCGGCAACAGCCAGCTGGTCTGGATTGCAGTCATCTTTCTGCTTCAGCAGATCGGCAACGGCATTGTTCTTTCAGGAATCGGCCAGACTTACATCTATGTGGAGTTCGGATACAAAGGCGTCTATTTCACAATGTTCCAGATGCTCGGCATGATGGTTACTGCCTTCTTAATGATCTTCTACCCTGCCATTTCCAAAAAGTTCGGCAGAAAGAAACTGATGAGCTGGCTGATGATCACTGGCGCTGCGGGCTATGCGATTATGCTGGCGGCAGGCATTCTTCCTCTTGAAGCGGGAATCAGATTTGCCTTCCTGACATTCGGATATATGCTTGCAAACTTCGGTCAGTACGGCTTCTATCTGATAATGATGATCTCAATCATGAACACGGTTGAATTCAACGAATACGAGCACGGCGTCAGAGATGAAGCAATCATCGGTTCCTTAAGACCGTTTTTAACCAAGATGGCTTCCGCCCTCACGGTGGCGATTGCCAATCTGACTTATATCGTCTTCGGCATTCTCAAATATACAAACGGCATCTCGGAATTCGAGCAGGCTGCCAATGCCGGTGAAATGACTTCCGAAGCAAAGGCTGATGCAATTACCGAGCTGCTCAAAGGCGTACAGCGCACTCAGTCATCAGGCCTTCTGATTGTCATGACCGTCGTGCCTTTGATCCTGATGTATCTTTCCTACATTCTTTATGCAAAGAAATATACACTGGATGAACCTGAATATGAGCGCATCTGCAATGAACTTGAAAAGCGCAGAAACGGAGCGGCTGTATGAATCTGATCAGGACAGCTCTGAAATTCGCTGCCCCTGCCGCAAAGATCGAATCCTATGAGCGGTATATGTTTATCGGACCTCATCCGGATGATATTGAAATCGGTGCCGGCGGTACAATTGCTCATCTGAAAAGTCTGAACAAAGAAATTTGCTTTGTCATCTGTACGGATGGCAGATACGGTCTGGATTATGCACCGGTTGGCACCCGTCCGGATGATCTGATTGAAATCAGAAAACAGGAATCGATCGCTTCGGCAAAAGTTCTCGGCGTTGATGATGTGACATTCCTCGGTTTTTCGGACGGCGGTTTCTATGATCCCAAAAATCTCTTATATGCTCTTGCAAAAGTGATCGGCGAAAAAAAGCCGGACATTATATTCGCTCCCGACCCTTCTGTCACAAGTGAATGCCACATTGATCATCTCAATGCAGGAAGAATCTCCCGTCAGCTTGCCTTCTTTGCCCCGTTCAAAGAGATTATGAAACAATACGGTGCTGAGTGTGCACCGGTCAAAGCGATTGCCTATTACATGAGTGCAAAGCCGAATATGTTTGTCAGCACCGGTCCTTATCTGAATAAACAGCTGGACGCTGTCTTTGGCTGCCACAAAAGTCAGTTTCCCGAAGGATGTCCGGATGTTTCATCCATTACCCTGTATCTGAAGCTGCGTATGTATACGTTCGGTATCAGGAGTTTCAAAGGAAAAGCAGAAGGTTTCCGTGTTCTTGACCGCACCCGCATGCACTGTCTGCCCGAAGCAGGAGACTAGAAATCTCAACCGATCAGGAGGAGAATATCCTCCTTTTTCATATGCCTTTCTGAGTGTCATGACCTGATCCTGCA
>JAUNEN010000075.1 GCA_030525525.1 Erysipelotrichaceae bacterium | reverse complement strand
AATCACTAGTATTTATCGTGTTTGTCATCCACAAAATTGTTTACTGTTAGATTTGAAAATACCGTTTTTTATGCGTACTGCGATCTTATAGAAAACGGACAGATGAAATCTCATGATCAGGTATACTGAACAGGCACAGATAAAAAATGAGCATTTCTGCTCATTCACATCTGATTCCCTTTTCTGAAAGTCTTCTCTTCAACAGTTCCATATCATCATGGAAGACAATCCCGTCGATGCCGCATTGCTTTGCCGCAAATACGTTGGCTGCAGAGTCATCGATGAAGATGCATTCTTCCGCTTTGAGTCCGAACGTTGACAGACAGAGTTCATAGATTGCCCGGCTGGGTTTAAGAAGCTTTACTTCCGCCGATGTGATCCTGCCTTCAAAATATCTCCATCCCGGAAGTCTGTCAGCATACTCAGCCTGATTGTATGTGGCGTTGGAAAGCAGATACATATGATAGCCGTTTTCATGAAGCTTTCCGATCAGTTCGTCCATTCCTTCCACATCGTCAAACTCATCCTTCCACCAGCTGCGGATTAATCCTTCGCAATATGCATGAAGCTTTTCAGGAAGTCTCTGATTGATGGAAGCGATCGCATCTTCAGTGCTGATTGCACCGGCATCAAGAGCGATCCATTCTGTTTCCCTGAACACTTCACGATAGAGAAGTTTTGTTTCTTCAGGATCTTCTGTATATTTTGCAATGAGTTTAAGGGGAATGAAGTATTTGAGCACATTGCCCATGTCGAAGATAATATTTCTGATCATAAATTCCTCTGATAGTGATACATGATAATGCCGGCAGCGACTGCCACATTGAGCGATTCAAATCCTTCCATTTCAATCCTGAGCCGCTCATCGCTTGCCTGCTGGATTGCTTTTGAAACGCCGTTTCCTTCATTTCCGAAGATAAATGCCAGTCTGCCTTCATTCGGAATTTCCGACATCGTTTTTGAATGCTCAAGGGTTGTGGCAACGATTCTGAACCCGTCATTTCTGAGTGCTGTGATATGACCTGAAAGGTCTTTGCGTATGATGGGAATATGGAACAGAGCACCCTGGGTGCTTCGTATGACTTTATCGTTGTAAAGATCGCAGGTGTCATTTGAGCAGTAAACGGCATCGAAGCCGAATGAGACTGCCGTGCGGATCATTGTGCCAAGATTTCCGGGATCCTGAACACCGTCAAGAAGAATCACACGGTCAGCGTCCCCGACTTTCTTTTCTTTGATTTCACACACGCCGATCATATGGACCGCAGAAACATTCTGGGAAATCTTCTTCATGATTTCCGGTGTCACTTCGATGATATGATCAAAATCAAACGGGCATTCCCTGTCGATGATCAGTGTCTTCAGAATGTTTTCTTTCAGAGCTTCTTCAACAAGATGTTCCCCTTCCACCAGGAAAAGATGCGCTTCGTCTCTTCCTTTTTTTGTATGAAGTGCATTCCATGCCTTCACTCTTGCATTATGCACCGATGTGATTTTTTCTGTATTCATTCTTCTTCCTCTGATTCATTCACAGATACGCTGCCCGTGACTGCTTCCGCTTTGATTCCTTCTTCATTCAGCTTTTGTGCAAGCTGAACTGCCTCTTCTTCGGAAAGATGATCCTTCAGAACAGCAGGCAGTTGCTTCAGTGCATTTCTGATTTCAGGAACGGAAAGACCCGTAACAGCTTTCAGCTTTGACAGAGCTGAAGTCAGATTATCAATTTCTGTGACAATCACTTTCGATTTCATCGGATCGCTCAGTTCAAGCACAATCTCTTCATGATGATCCGGTGTAAACTGGGGAGCTCCGCAATTGGGGCAGTACATGCTGAGATCTTCAATTTCAGCACGGCATTTCAGACAGATCATTTTCAGCCCTCCTTCAACAGTTTTGCCATCAAAATTATACACGAACTTCTGATCTCTTAGTCATAATCGTGTCATTGCCATATCTGCCTGGCGCAATGATGTCAAAAGCAGACAAAAAGCGGATTACTCCGCTGTTTCAATTCCGGTTTTGCCGCATGACTTCAAATGAGAGCACGGCTGTTGCCGCAGCCGCATTCAGTGCATTTCTGAAATCATTGGCATAAGGGATAAATATATTTGTGTCAATTTCCTTCAGGACTGCTGAAGAAAGACCTCTCATTTCGCCGCCGATCGCAATGAACAGCGGTCTTTTCAGATCTGCATCAAAGCATTCTTCTGCATCCTTGCGCATCGCCGCAAATGTATGGATTCCTTTCTGTTTCATGCGTTTGATTTCGGCAGCCGGATCATCGCATAAAACAATATCAAGATATTCCGAAGCACCGGCACTTGATTTCGCAATCACCGGCTCTGCATTTTTCCAGTTTCTGCGATCCAGAAACAGTCCGTCGCATCCTGCTGAATAAAGCGAGCGGATGACGTAGCCGAGGTTGAACGGATCTTCAACCCCTTCCACCATCACAAAGAAAGGATTTCTTTTTTTCAGAACATCTTCGCTCTTCTGATATCTTCTCTCACCTGCTTCTGCAATTAAGCCGCCATGGGTTCTGCCGCTGGCAAGGGAATCGATAAAGTCACGTGATACCCGTTCAATCACAATGTCACGTTCTTCAGCTCTGTGAAGAATGAAGGACGTGTCTTTATCATGTTTCTTTTCATCGACATAGATTTTTGTCACTTTTCTTTTTCCGCCGAGAACGGCAGCCTTGACACTGACATTGCCTTCAAGAATCATCTTGCCCTCCTGATCATGTCTTCTTTCTTCACTTCAAACGGTACTTTCACTTTCAGAAGTGCCATCGGCCTTCTTGATTTCTCAATATATTCGCCGTCTTCATTCATCATCCGGCCGCATTCAAATGCACGGATTTCAGTATCCGGAGAAAGAACTTCAAGCATCTCTCCTTCATCAAACGGATTTCTTGTTTCAATAACTGCCGTTGAAGAAGCCTGATCAAATGATTTGACCGTTGCCAGGAAATCATGGTTGACGCTGGCATCGCTGTTTGGATGGTAGATGATTGAGTTTTCCAGCGGCTTTTCATGATAGAAGCCGCCCCATGTTTCCCGGTTTTCTCCCCGCAGTATCTGCTTTCTGTGATAAGCCATACGCTCTTCATCCAGCGGTCCGTCATGTGCAAGAATTTCGTCAATCAGTCTGCGGTAGGCACTGACTACCGAAGCGATATAATATTCCGTTTTCATTCTTCCTTCGATCTTGAAGGAAACAACACCGGCATCAATCAGATCATAAATCATATCTGCCGCAAACAGATCTTTTGATCCGGATGTGAACAGAAGCTGATCGCTGATTTCTGTATCATGATCATACAGATGATACTGCCAGCGGCAGCTCTGGGCACAGCCTCCCCTGTTCGCATCCCTGAGCGTCATCCGGTTGGAAAGTGTGCATCTTCCCGAATAATTGACGCACATGCCGCCATGGATAAATGCTTCGGTTTCTACAGGTGAATTTCTGACAATGTTTCTGACCTGATTCATCGTGCATTCCCTTGCAAGAACCACCCTGTCAGCTGAGAATACTTCATGCATGAAGCGGGCAGCTTTCGAGTTGGTCACGGACATCTGGGTGCTGCAATGAATTTCCAGAGACGGTGCACACTGACGTGCAATCTTCATAATTGCCCCGGACGCGCAGATAATCGCCTTCACGCCGAAGCTTTCCAGCTGTTTCAGATATTCTTCAAGACCTTCAAAATCTTCATTGTGAGGGATCATGTTGACTGTCACATGAATGGCTTTGCCGCGTTCATTGGCAAACTGACAGATTTCTCTGATGTCATCAAGTGTGAAATTGGAAGCACGCGAGCGCAATGAAAACATCTGACCGCCGATATAGACGGCATCCGCTCCGTATCTGATCGCTGTTTTCGCTCTGGCAAGATCGCCTGCCGGCGCAAGTAATTCAACTTTCTTCATCATTTCACCTGACTGTCTTCTGCTCGTAATAGCCCCCTGACAAAGGCAGATCAGAATACTTATTCCGATAAGCAGAAATCATTGCTTCATCATCTTTTCCATCGAGAATCGCTCTGTAAAGTCTCAATGTATCGAAAATGCACTCATCGCTCAGATGCCAGCTTTCAATCACAAAGCGCTTCATGCCTGCGTTGATGAAATCATGCATTTCGGCGAATGATTCCTGGATATAATCGCTGAAAATCATCGTTGCATATTCATTCTCATATACCGGCATACGGCCGTCTCTTTTTTCTTCGACAAGATACAGATGGTCCCTGTTTTTCAATTCACCCAGTCCGACCGTATCGGCATAAGCACTTAACAGCCTGCGGGCAGAAACGCTCATCATCTGATAGCCATGAATATTGATTCCCGAGTTTTCAATTGCTTCGGCAATCGCAATGACTTCATCTTTTGTCAAAAGTGAAGAGATCATCACCGCATCAATTCCTGTTTCACTCCATACCTTCGCATCAAAGGAGCTGGTCACAATGGTCTCAGGCTGATAGACAAGATATTTCAGAAGCCCTTCCTTCATTGCTTCATAGGCGAAAGCACTGTCCGCAAAAATGATATGCCCGGCTCCCTTTTCAATCAGATGCTTCATCTGATTCAGAACCTCATCGATGTCATCTTCATGAAAGAGTCTGTTCATCAGAATGCTTACAGAAAGATCCAGGCTGTGTGCTTTGGCAATCAGATCATAGAGCTCTGATTCTTCAAAGCCGCAGAGCGGTGAAAAGCATCCGTTTTTCAGGGGAAGAATCACTTCATCCGCTCCGTTTATTTTCATCTCTTCAAAAAGAAGAGGATTTTCGCATGTTATACATAAAGTCTTCATACGGGTGTATTGTAACACGCATATGTCTTGACTTGCCACGCGCATATGCTATCTTATGGTTATCAGTCAGCGTTAAGTGCTGTGGGTGACGGGAATCTCACGGACGAAAAGCATTGCTTGCGGTTGACTGATCAATCCCATTGATGTGAATAAGCCTTCTTTACTTCACAGTCGATGGACGAAGAAAGGAGGTTTTTATGTTATTCAGCAAAGAATACTGGAAATCTTCCGCCGTCAAGCTGAAGAATACCAGATATCTCACCATCATCGGCCTCTTCATTGCATGCAAGGTTGCCGCCTCGTTCGTCTCCATCAGAGTTTCCGAAAATCTCTACGTTTCAATCTCGTTTCTGTTCACATCCGTAGAGGGTGCGATCATCGGCCCCGTCGCTTCACTGGTATCGGGAGCCGTAACAGATGTTGTCGGTTATATGATCAACTCCAGAGGATATTCCTTCTTCCCGGGCTATACCCTCTCGGCAATGCTCGGCGTCACAATCTATGCGCTCTTTCTCTACCGCCGCAAAATCACGATACTCAAACTGGCTCTTGCAAAGACCATCAACAACTATTGTGTCAATGTTGCGCTCGGATCGTTATGGAGTGCAATGATGATGTCAAAAGGCTACATCTTCTACGCAACACAATCCCTGATCAAGAATTCAATTCTTCTTCCCTTTGAGATCATCGCACTTGTTGCACTCTTCAATATGCTGATACCCACACTTCAGCGTCAGAAGCTCATCATACAGCAGGATCCCCTGCCTCTGAAGCTGTTCGCAAAAAAGGAAAACTGATACTTCATGCAGAAAACCTGTCATGGCTTTCTGCTTTTTTATGTTCCGTATGAGCGTCACGATTCAGTGGGTGGTATAATCATGTATATGATCAAGACACATTATGAAAAAGTGAAGCGTACAATTGAAGGCAAGGCAGATCTTTGTGTTGTTACAAAAAGACGTACGCTCGAAGAAATCCGTTCATATTACGATGCCGGGGAAAGATGCTTCGGGGAAAATCATGTCCAGGAACTGAAAGTCCGTGCCGCATCGCTGCCTGATGATATCAGATGGCAGATGATCGGCCACCTGCAGAGAAACAAAGTAAAGGATATCATTCCGTTTATCGACTGCATTCAGTCACTTGACAATCTGAAGCTTGCCGATGTGATTGAAAAGGAAGCCGCAAAAGCGGGCAGAACAATCAATGTTTTATGTGAATTCCATCTGGCTGATGAAGATACCGAAAAGACAGGTCTTTCCAAAGAAGATGCGATCCCTTTCATTCATGAAGTCATGAAAAAAGAACATATACGGGTCTGCGGTATCATGGCAATGGGTCCCCATACCGATGATGAAGAACGGATCCGGGAAGTCTTTAATGAAGGATATCAGCTCTTTGAAAGCCTTCAGAAGGAATTCGGAAAAGACGTCATTCATACCTTATCGATGGGTATGAGCAATGATTATCAGATCGCTGTCGAATGCGGAAGCAATCTTGTCAGAATCGGCACCTATCTGTTTGAAGAATAATATAGCGAGGAATTCATTATGCCTGCAGCAACTACCCATGCTGAATTTGCAAAAGATGTTTACAGAACGATCACCGATGATCTGAAGAAGCAGATCACCAACAAACGCATGTACTGGCTCGGTTCACAGGGACCGGATATGCTGTTCTTTTCAAAAGCCAGTATCCTGCCGGGATCACTCCACAAATACGGCAATCTCATGCACGATGAAAAAGTAAAGGAAGTCATCGATTTCTTCGAGCACTGGTGTGCAGATGATCCTGATCTGACAAGTTATTTTTACGGATATCTCTGCCACTATGCACTCGACAGCATTGCCCATCCTTTGATCAATGCCATCGCCAGAACACGCCATGAACAGTCAGGCGTCCATGAAGGCAGCACCCATGTCACAATGGAAGCCGATATCGATGTCTGGATGCTGCATCAAAGAGGCAGAAAAATCACATCCTACAATGTGAACAAAATGATCAAGGTCGATGACACAAGTGCCGCAAAGCTTGCCGATATGTACAGCATGATGTTCAAAGAAGTCTTTGACATTGACTTCACATCCAGAGAGATTCTTTCCGCAATCAAAGACGCTGCGTTCTATACAGGCGTTCTCTATCCGCGCAAAGCCACAAATATCGTGATCAAAAATCTTGAAATGATCGCCAATCTTCCGCCGGCAATCAGCGGCATGATGCTTAACGGCAGAGGAAATATGGAAGTCATCAATCTTGATCACACTCCCTACAGACTGCGCTTTGATCCGGAAAGGACGATCAGCGATTCCTTCCCGGAACTCTATGGCAAAGCAGTTCTCAAAGCACAGAAATTACTGAAAAACAGAAGCGATGAAGATTTCGTCCTGAACTTCAACGGAGAACCGATGCAGAGCTGAAAAGCTCTGTTTTTTTTCACACAAAAAAAGGACCGTACCTGATTGAGATACAGTCCTTCAAATGCAGACCGGTTGTCAGTTGTCGGAGAAACTCCAGGGCGGAATATCATTGCCTCTGCGGATCAGAACCGTCTTCTGAAGATCTGTCTGGTTCAGGAAACGGAGAACATCATCAACTTCCTTATCCGTGCATCCCACCAGCATCTTGACATCAAGTTCTTTTGCCAGGATATCTGCCGCAATGACAAGGGCTGTGATTTTGTTTCTGTCGCCGCTGCCGGCATATACGGATACTCCTTCACTTGTCACACTCTTTGTGTCTGTGACATGGCCGTAATCAGTCGGATAGATCAGATTTTTGAATACAGGATGAACATCTCCTTTTTTTCTGGAGAGATTCATGCCGCTTGAGAGAAACAGCGTGTCCACCTTCTGCCAGAAGTATGCATTATTTTCATATTGTGCCATAAAATCTTTGCCATACCTTTCTCAAGTGGTTCAATCATATCATTGTAAACAGTTGATGTAAACAACATCAATCTAAATGAAAATTATTTCATTCTGTAATCTTACTTCTGCGCAAAGAATAAAAATGATGCCCGCAGGCATCATTTTCAGAACATGTTTTCTTCGTCTGTATTGATTGCCGAGAATGCAATTGTCGGCAGTTCCTGATCTTCGGGATCATTCGGATCATACAGCATTGAAGTTTTCTTTTTGTCGATCAGCAGCTGAGCCAGTGTGTCGGAACGGAAATCACGTTCTTCCTCTTCCGGCGTTTTGGAAGGTCCGTCATCGTCCTCTTCCTCACCTTTTTTCTTTAACAGCTCAGCGCTTTCCTTTTTGAGTCTGTCAAGATCAAGCTCATCGGAAGGCTGATCATCTTCTTTTGCTTCGGAGAGGCTCTTCAGTTTTTCAAAGAATGAATCTGCATCTTCCTCAAGTCCGATTTCAAGTGAATTTGTGGATTCCTGTTTCTTCGGCTCAATATCCTGCTTCGGAATTCTCACATCCGCAAATGCGATTCCTTCATCGATATCAGCAGCTTCCGGGATTTCCTTTTTGTCGGGATCAATCTCGATGGCTGTTGTTTCCATGAAGACAAGATCCCCTGTTCCCAGCGGCGGTTCCTCTTCATCATCAAACAGCGATTCCTTCAGCATTTCGATTCTTCCTCTGCTGTGGTAATCTGTGCTTTCTCTGGCTTCAGCCCTGTCCTGCTCATCGAAGAAGTCGACGATTTCATCTTCTTCCTGAACTTCAGGAATTTCTTCTTCCTCTTCTTCATCCTCTTCAAACGGTTCCGGTTCGCCGTTTCCTGAAGACAATGACCAGAGATCATCGAATTTCAGTGAGCTGGTCGCTTCCGCTTCGGCATTCTCAGCTTTCAGCACTTCGCTTTCAAGCTGGGCAAGAAGAGCCATATCGAGAATGTCATCCTCTTCTTCAGCAGGCTTTTCATCTTCTGCCGCCTGCTCAGGTTCTGCTTCGGCAGCTGCCTGTTCAGGCGCGCTTGTTTCTTCCTCATCCTCAAACAGCATCTTTTCAAGCTCTCTGTGCTGCATTCTTTCAACATGAAGCGGATTGACTTCAGGTTCAGTTTCTTCTTCCTGTACCGGCTCCGGTTCCGGTTCTGCTGCCGGTTCGGGTTCAGCCTCTGTTTCAGGCTCCGGTTCTTCTTCCGGTTCGACCAGGCCCATATCATCCTCTTCAACCGGGTTCAGTTCATCCGGCTGAACAAGCGAGGAATCAATAATATCATCCAGTGTGACCGGCTCTTCTTCGACGAAGTCTTCAATCACTTCTTCTTCCGGTTCACTGACTTTTTCAATCAGTTCACGTTCGGGATCTTCGCTCAGCGATTCATTGATCAGATCATCAATCTCATCAGCTTCCTTTTCTGCTTCGGTCAGGAGCTCTTCCAGAATCATTTCGCTTTCATCCGCAACTTCCTGAATCTCTTCTTCGCTTAACTCAGGCAGAGGTGCTGCCGGATAGATGGATTCAGTTGCTTTGCGGACAAACTGAGCAGCCAGAGTTTCAACACGGATACTGCCTTTTTCGCCCGGCATAAACACGGTTCTCATGCGTTCGCCTTCGGTATCGTTCTCTTCAATCAGGTAGCAGGGAATCTCTTCCTCTTCGTTCTTCATGAAAGCAGCTTCACCGATATAAGGCGGCTCGGGATCTTCTGAATTCAGCCATGCATTCCAGTCGATATATCTGCTGACTTCTTTCTTCACAAGCGAGTTGATGAAGGCAGCCATCTGTTTCTTGCTCAGGCCCGTCAGGATTTCATAGTTTGTAGCCATGCTTTTACCTCCTGTTTTCTTTCAGGTCATCAGTTATTATCGCATAAACAGCGTGTTTTCGCACTCTTTTATGATTCAGAGCTGTTTCAGACGCACATTGCATGCGGCGCAGAGCTCCACCGGATCGTAAATACCCGACAGATTCATCACACTTGCCGCAATCATCAGACATCCGTACGAATCGCTCAATGCATTATGGTGATTGAGTTCAATCCCCAGATAATCGCACATGTTGTTGAGTCTGTGATGCTCGAGATTGCGGAAAACCTTTCTGCTTAATTCAACGGTATCGAAGTAAGTAATTGTGGGTACCGGAATACCTGTATTCAGACACGCTGCCTTCAGGCATTTCATATCAAACCCGGCGTTATGGGCAATGACGACTGCGTCATCAAAGTAGATCTTCATCTGATCATAGACTTCGCGGAAATCCGGCGCATCTTTGACATCATCCGGATGGATGCCGTGGATGCTGATGTTGCCGGGTGCAAACCAGGAAACATTCTTTTCCGGTCTGATCAATGAGTAATATTTCTCTTCAACTGCCCCGTCTTCCATCACAGAAATCCCCACTGCGCAGACACTTGCGGCATTTCCGTTGGCAGTTTCAAAATCAATGGCTGTCAGTTTCACATTTCACTCCCTGATATGCTCCAGAGCCATGCGGTAGATATTTTCTATATGCTCATCAGCCATGGAGTAATATACATTCTTGCCGATCTTCTTCGTTGATACAAGCTTTGTCTTTTTCAAAGACGCAAGCTGATGGCTGATTGCACTCGTGCTCATTTCCAGCAGAGCCGCAAGATCCCCCACACAGAGTTCATGTGTAAACAAAGCGCTCATGATCTTGAGTCTTGTGCTGTCGCCGAACATATCAAAAATCAGAGTCAGATCGTCATAATCATTTTCACAGAGCATTGCTTCCCGGCATGCGGCAACCGCTTCCGGATTGATCAGTTTTTCTTTCATCATAACCTCCTGCCTCTTGTTTTCAGCTCCTTGCCTGGCGCATACAGCTTCATGTATGCACGGATGCGTCTGGAATAGACTTCCTGCCGTTCCGTGCTGCCGTCAACCAGCATCAATGTCAGATAGTCAGAATTGGCATGCCATTCATAGGACCATGAAACAATATCCTCATAGTAGACCATCGTGCATTCATCCTTCTCATGCCGGTTGTAGAGAATCAGATAGTCCTTTGTGAATTCACAGAGAATACCATCCGGCATGACAAACAGGCAGAAGGCGCCGAGCATCACCATCATGATGCCGATCAGCACAAGATACGGCTTGGCCACAACAAGGATCATCCCTGCCATATCCATCAGAATCAGAAACAGGGTCGGCTTGAGCTGTACACGATGAAGCACCGAAACATCTTCGGGCAGATTTCTTTTGCGGATTGCCTGTGATTTCATATGATGATTATAACACTTAAGACCGATGGCGCACTTCCATTGAATCTTTGCTATACTGTAGGACGAAAGCGAGAATACTATGAATCCAGTCACTTTTGAAATTACACATGTCTGTAAACAGTCCGGAGCAAGGACAGGAATCCTGCATACGCCCCACGGCGACGTGGAAACACCGATGTTTATGCCGGTGGGAACCCAGGCTACCGTCAAGTTCCTTTCTCCTGAAGAACTGTATGATCTTGGCGCCGGAGTCGTGCTTGCCAACACCTACCACTTATGGTTAAGACCCGGCGAAGAGGTTCTTAAGAAAGCAGGCGGTGTTCATAAATTCATGAATTACAAAGGTCCGATGCTGACGGACTCAGGCGGCTTCCAGGTCTTTTCACTGGCCGACACCCGCAAAATCAGCGAAGAAGGCGTCACTTTCAAGAATGTACTCAACGGCGACATGATGTTCCTGTCTCCTGAAAAATCCATTCAGATTCAGAACTGCATCGGCGCTGATATCATGATGAGCTTTGATGAATGCATCCCCTACCCGGCAACCTATGAATATGCCAGAGATTCGATGTTAAGAACACTGCGCTGGGCAGAGCGTGGGAAAAATGCAAATGAAAGACCTGATGAGCAGGCAATCTTCGGTATTGTCCAGGGCGGCGATTATGAAGATCTGCGCCACTACAGCGCCGAGAAGCTTGTCGAAATGGACTTCCCGGGATATGCGATCGGCGGAACATCTGTGGGCGAAGACAAGGAAACCATGTACCGCATGGTCAGATGGTCATCGGAAAAGCTGCCGTATGACAAGCCGCGCTATCTGATGGGAGTCGGTGCCGTCAACGATCTGCTTGAAGCAGTTTCCCTCAACATCGATATGTGCGACTGTGTTTTACCGACAAGAATTGCAAGACACGGTACCTTAATGACATCGCACGGCCGTCTCAACATCCGCAAAGCGATGTACAAGGAAGACTTCACAACCCTTGATCCTGAATGCGACTGCTATTGCTGCAGAAATTATACAAAAGCATATCTCAATCATCTGTTCCGCTGCGATGAAGGCTTCGGAACAAGACTGATGTCCATCCATAACACGCGCTTCCTGGTACGTTTGATGGAAGATGCAAGAAGAGCGATCAAAGCCGACCGCTTCAACGACTTCAAGCATGAAGTACTGACAAACACGAAATTTGATGAAAGAGGATTCTGATGAAATATACAAAAACAAGTGATTTTGATTATGAGCTTCCTCATGAGCTCATTGCCCAGACACCTCTTTCGGACAGAACTGCATCAAGAATGCTCGTCATTCACAAAAATGCAGGAACCTATGAAGACAGATCATTCCGTGATCTGGCAGAATATCTGAAACCGGGCGATGTACTTGTGCGAAACAACACGAGAGTCATTCCGGCAAGACTGTTCGGCACAAAGGAAGAAACCGGTGCGCATGTCGAACTGCTTCTGTTAAAGCAGAATGCAGATGATGTCTGGGAATGCCTGGCGGGCAATGCAAAGGTCATCAAAGTCGGGACCGTGATCAGCTTCCATGACGGCAGACTGAAAGCAAAATGCACAGAAATCGGCGAAAAAGGCATCCGCTTCATGAAGATGATTTACGACGGCATCTTCAATGAGATTCTCGATGAACTCGGAAATGTTCCCCTTCCCCCTTATATCAGGGAAAAGCTCGATGATCCGGAAAGATATCAGACCGTCTATGCAAAGATCAGAGGCAGTGCAGCCGCTCCGACGGCAGGACTTCATTTCACTCCCGAATACTTTGAAATGCTGAGAGAAAAAGGTGTCATCATTGCCGATGTCACCCTGCACGTAGGACTTGGTACATTCAGACCGATGGATACCGAAGAGATCAAAGATCATAAAATGCATTCGGAAATCTATATGATGTCAAAGGAAACTGCCGATCTGCTCAATCTTGCAAAAGAAGAAGGCAGAAGAATCATTGCCATCGGTACAACCTCTGTCAGAACACTGGAATCCGTCTGGAACAGATTCGGCAGATTTGAAGAATGCACAGGTGCGACGGAACTGTTTATTTATCCGGGTTATGAGTGGCATACAATCGATGCCATGATCACAAACTTCCACCTGCCCAAATCCACCCTGATCATGATGATTGCATCATTTGCCGGATATGATCTGACATTTGAAGCCTACCGTCATGCCGTCGAAGAGAAATACCGCTTCTTCTCATTCGGCGATTGCATGCTGATTACAAATGAATGATCAGGAAGAATATATCGAATATATCAGAAACAGAAAATCTTCCTTCAAAAGGAATTTCTACAAAGAATCCTTGAAGGAAATGGAAACCTTCAGGGAAAAATATCCTGAGTGTAAACCGAAGATTCTTCTTCATGCATGCTGTGTCGTGTGCGCCTGCTGGCCGATGGATTTTCTGCATGATGCATTCGATATCACATTGATCTACAACAATCCGAACATCTGGCCGAAGCCTGAATATGACAAGAGACTTTCCGAACTGAAGCGGTATCTGCATGAAAGATGGAATGATGAAATCGGACTGATTGTGACGGATTACAGCGGCGAAGAGTACATGGATTCCCTGGCTTTCGGCAAGGATGATCCCGAAGGCTGGAAAAGATGTTTCTACTGCTATGAAAAGCGGATGGATGAAGCATTCAGATATGCCGATGAAAACGGATTTGACTACTTCACGACAGTCATGACCTTTTCAAGACAGAAGGATTCGCAGAAGCTCAATGAGATCGGTCTTAAGCTGGCTGAAAAATATCACAATGCAAAATACTTTGTATCGGATTTCAAAAAAGCAGACGGCCAGAAAAGATCAAATGAAATCTGCGAAGCATACAGTCTCTATAAGCAGAATTACTGCGGATGTGTCTTTTCACTCCGTTAACTGCAGACAAAAACGACAGCAGATCACTGTCGTTTTTCGATATGTCAGGTTGCTCAGAAGCTGCGCAGAATGCTCTCCAGCTCATCCAGAAATGATTCTTCGCCGATCGTATTGATTTTGAAGAAGAGTGCCTGCGAGCCGCCCGAAGTGATTCCCGATACATGGATCACGCCGTCACCGGCATCTAAAAGCGTCACTGTCAGCGAAACACGGTTGGAGCCGGCCATGCTGTAGCGCTCAAAGACACGTACGGAACATCTGACACGATCATTTCTGAAATCACTGCCGTCTTCCAGAGAAGCACTCATACTGCGTTTCAGAATTCCGTTTTCAATTTCAGCCAGCACTCTGCTGAAATCACTGTTCACAATTTCTGTTTCAAGTTTTGCCATACCGGTTTTCCTTTCAAAAAGGATGCGGAATCAACGCATCCTTTGTTTCTGATCAGATGATAAAGATGCGATTCACAACTTCATCATAGCACAGACTACATACAACTCATGAAACCGAATGAACCGCTTCGCTCATCTGTCTCACAAATTCCGAAACAGGTTCACACGCATCTTTTCCGTGTGCGGCAATCAGCCTGACAATCGCATTGCCGACAATTGCCCCATCCGATGCTGCTGCCATTCCGGCGGCTGTTTCAGGTGTTGAAATTCCGAATCCGACAGCACACGGCACATCGCTCACAGATCTGATTTCCTGAATCAGTGAATCAATGTCGGTTGTGATTTCCTTTCTGACCCCGGTCACTCCCATGGAAGAGACAACATAAAACCCTCCACATAAAAATCCCTGACGGTAAATACCATCAGGGACGAAATT
>JAUNEN010000159.1 GCA_030525525.1 Erysipelotrichaceae bacterium | reverse complement strand
CCCTTTCGAAAGCAATCCTATTTTCTGTCTTCAGCAAGATCCTTCCGGTATTCAACACTCCCGTGCATCACGTTGTAAAGCATGACGCCTGCTCCGTAGAAGACTTCCCAGAAGTTGCTCTTGAGCTTTTGGATATCAGGAATGTATTTCTCATCCAGATATTTCATGAGGTATTGCTTCAGCTCATCCGGATCCGTCAGCAGATCACAATACAGAGCGAGCGTATCAGGGCCGAGTGTACAGATCATCGGCAGCACAATTTTCGCAACGAGTTCGGTAATTCCTTCCGGTGTTCTGGCAAGATCAAAGCGGTCTTCGGAGAAGTTGAGCAGTTTCAGATAATTCGCACATTCACCGGCGATATCCTTTTTGCCGATCACCAGATTTCCGTCAATAACCACACCGGCTCCGCCGACAAAGTTTCCTACCGGATGATAGTAAGTGAGCAGATTGCCGCAGTCGCGGTGATTTGCATAATAGCCGAGTGCCGCCGCATTGGCATCATTGATCAGAACAAATGTACGTTGATATTTCTTTGTGAATTCGCCGACCAGATCAACATCCAGAATCTTGGCGGGAGTCAGTGTCAGACGTCCGTCGGTGACAACGCCGGGAGCCACGATCGCTACGCCTTTGATTTCCGGATGCCTGATCAATGTGACATTGATTACATCGTCAAGATCGCTGATATCAAACGTTTCCTTGATCACCACGCCGCGCTCAAGCGGTTTCTCCTCAACAGCTCCGCGGTAGTGGATTTCATATTTGCGGGCACGCCGTATGACTGCCACAATCAGAATCGAACTGTCCCATTCAGGATCATGGATATCTTCGACAGGCTCCTCTTTTCTGTCTCTTTCGGCAAGCTGTTCTCTGATCAGATCAAATGTGCGGGTCACATTGTAGGTTGCGAAAACATCAGCCGGAATCTGAAGAACGATCTTATCTTTGAGGATCTCTCTTGCTTTTTTCAGCATGTAGCCGATCTGAGGTGCCAGCAGAATCACATCCTTGTCCTGAGCCGCTTCAAACAGATCGGTATAGGAAACTGCAGAGAATGAATAATCAAGACTCAGAGTTTCTGCAGCAGTATTGAGTCTGTCCGCAAAGAATGATGTTGTAAAGCCGGACGTGCAGCTGAGCAGGATTCTGACTTTAACATCTTCTCCGGCTTTTTTCAGCGCCTGGATCATCTGTTCAAACAGTTCTTTTGCATGATCCATATCCTGCAGTTCAAAATGCAGGAAGAACAGCGGCTCTTCAGCTTTCGGACTGTCAATCGTAAAGGATACGATTTCATATTCCAGATGATAGAACTGCACATGTGCAGCTGCATCTGCAGTCACATAATCAACCGCATCATCATTGATGACATCGATTCTGTAGGCGGGATCCTTCTGATCGAGAATCCATGATTTAAATTGTTCATACATTTCATTGCCGTTCATAAACATTACCTTCCGTTTGTGATATATACCGTTTTCGACAGCTCCGGATCAAGAGATGAGAAATCATGAATCACGATTTCTTCGCAGATGAAGACAACCCCGTCAAACGAGTAGCGGTAAATCGCACAGTTGCCGATTCCTCTTCTGCGTTCAGCAAGCGAATAATCCTGCCAGCGGTTGAAAAACTGACCGAGAGCTGCACCGTGTGCAACAATCAGTGTCGTCGTATTGTCCGCTGAATAATTCATCAGAGTCCGGACCGTTTCTGAAAAGCGTGTCTGGAATTCGAGTTCTCCCTCTCCGCCGTACTGTTTGAACTGATCGCCGTAAGGAAAAGACGGATTCAAAGATTCATCATGACCTTCGAGCTTTCCGAAGAACCACTCTTTGAGTCCTCTGATTCTTTCATACGGCATCTGTCCGCCGGTAACAATTTCCAGTGTATCCGCAGCTCTTTCGGATGTTGAAGAATAAGCATAATCAAATGTGATATTCCGGTCGCGGAACCATTGGCCGGCAACTTCCGCCTGCGCTCTGCCAAGATCCGTCAGAGGTGCATCGCACCATCCCTGGATTTTATGTGCAACGTTAAACATGGTCTGCCCGTGCCGCATAAGATAAAGAGTTTTCATGATAATTGTCTCCTGAAGATTTCTTAAGATCAGTATAGCAGATTCAAAACTGACGTTTCATCATACGTTTTTGAAAAGCTGTATCAAAAACTGCTTCCGTTTTTCTCGAGCGGAAACAGTATCAATATGCTTCATTATTTCTGTTCAATCCTCAAAATTGCACTTTGTCACAGCCATCAGGCGCAGAGACTCTTCTGTCACCTTATAGAACGGCTCATGCCTGTTCAGTGTTTCGATCAGTTTCATTTCTTCTTCGCTTAATGCAAAGTCAAATACCTTTGCATTATCTTCAATGTGAGCAAATGATTTTGAACCCGGCACCAGACCGAAACCCATCTGAAGATGCCAGCGGATCACAATCTGAACCGTGCTTTTGCCGTACTTTTCAGCCATTTTCACCAGAACCGGTTCATTCAGCATCTCAGGACTGCCGTGGCCTAAAGGAAACCATGACTGCAGACGGATGTCATTGGCATCACAGTAAGGTTTTCTTGTTTCAGCCGGAAAGTACGGATGGCATTCCAGCTGCATGATCATCGGTCTGATTTCACCTTGATCAATGACTTCCTGAATCTGGTCTGTCTGAAAATTCGACAGACCGATAGCACGGATTTTTCCTTCCCTGTATGCTTTTTCCAGCATACCCCAGGCATAGAGATAATTGTTGACCGGATGATGCAGCAGCATCACATCGATATAGTCGACACCGAGTCTGACGAGTGTATCATCAACTGCAGAATCATTTTCATATAATGTCGGGCCGAGCTTTGTTTCGAGAAAATAATCCTCTCTCTTAAGTCCGGATTTTTTCAGACCGAGACCGACTTCGGTTTCGTTGCCGTAGCGGTTGGCTGTGTCAATCAGCTCATATCCGTGCTGCAGGGCAAATGCCACATTGTCAATAATCAGATCGCCCGTCTGGCCGATTGTGCCGAATCCAAGCTGAGAGATACTCAGGCCGCTGCTGAGTTTCATTCTGTTTTCACTCATGTCCGTTCTCCTTGTGATTTCAGCAGCACTATATCAGCCATTTCCAGATATGTACAATGCCTTCTGTTTCACTCGGCTATAACTCAGGCGCATAGTAAAAGCTCCCCTGCATCGACACGATATTCACCGCAATATGATCCTCCTGCAGCAGAGCGGATATTTTTAAGAATTCATAACTTTTTCAATCACCGCTGCCGTTCCCCTTGCACTGACGCAGATGACGTAATCTTCCTTAATATGAACACTGGCATCGATCGCGGGCGGTCTTTCCCAATCCAGTGTCAGATAGTCAATATCCAGGCTGATAACGGCGTTGCAGGAAAGCTCAAAAGCTTTCTCCTGCAGTTTTTCCAAAGCCAGGCTTCTCGCTTTTTCAAGCGCTTCAGACAGATAATCCCGGCCGGATTCCGTATCAAAGCTGAGAGATCTTGGAATCGTTACGACTGCTTCAGCGAATATGCAGCCTCCTCTTTTCACAACCTTTGCGTCTTCAAAAGAGGATTCAAAAGCAATCGTCATCTCTGAAAACGCCTGCATCCGTGCCTGTTCTTTACGGAGTGCATCTTCATACATTTTCTGCTGAAGCTGCCTGACTTCTTCATGACTTTCACATCCTGCCAAAAGCAGTCTGTATTCCGGTGTACCCTTTTCTACAAAAGGAAGGAATGTTGTATATTTCTCCTGCTGAGACATTGATTCAAAGCCCCATTGTTCTACTTTTGACTGAATCAGGCGCCCGCCGCAGGCAGGACATTTCCTGACACCCCATGGAGCAAACTGAAAGGTATCGCAGCCGGTGCAGAAACAAGCATAATTTGCCATGGTCAGTTCTCCTTGTCGTTAAATACATTGTATCATTCCGAAACTGACAGACATCCTTTCTTTGAAAAAAC
>JAUNEN010000158.1 GCA_030525525.1 Erysipelotrichaceae bacterium | reverse complement strand
GCTGCACAATTTGCGCAATCGATTCCGGTGATTTCAAATTTATACAATGCCTTTTCATGTTCTGACATAAAGCAACCTCATTTGAACAACTGTTCAAGTATAGTATGCGTTCATTGTTCTTTGTTGTCAATGCTTTCATCAGAGTGAATTTGCGTGTAGAATGAATACCGCACTTAAAGGACACAGTATCTATGATAAAAACAAACTGGCACACACATACTGCACGCTGCGGCCATGCGATCGGCAGCGATGAGGAGTATGTCAGAGCCGCAATCAAAGCAGGAATAAAGACACTCGGATTCAGCGATCACGCCGCATACAAAGATCCTGCCCCGCACAGCCGGATGAATATTGAAGAGGTTGAGAATTATATTTCATCGATCAGGGAACTGAAAGAAAAATACCGTGATCAGATTGATCTTCATATCGGTATGGAAGTTGAATATTATCCGGATCAGTGGGAAACTCTCGCATGGTACAGAAAGAATCTGGAATACTGCATTCTCGGCCAGCATAATCTGTCATATGAAGGAAAAAGCATTTACAGAGTCACAGAGAGTGAAGATCTGATGCTTTATGTGGATGCGCTTGAAGAAGCGTGCAAGCATTCATTATGTGATTATATCTGCCATCCCGATGTTGTCTTATGGTCATATCCGGGAGTTGACGGTTCGGTCAGAGAAGCTGCCGAGCGGATTGCGGAAATCTCTTTACGCTATGACATGCCCCTTGAGCTCAACTGCGGTTCAGGCGTTCACCGCGGAGTGAAGGAATATACGGACGGTATCCGCTATGCTTATCCGACCCGTGCCTTCTTTGAAGTCTTTGCAGAAAAAAAGTGCCCGGTCATCATCGGACTGGACATTCACAATCCTGATCTCTTCCTTGACGAAACAGATCTTGAGCGGGCTCTTTCAGTTATTGAAGGACTTGATATCAATCTGCTTGAAAACTTTGATCTTGTCAAAGCTGCAGCCGTTAGAAAACAGAATTTCTTCTGACATATACAAAACAGAGCCGGAACACATGCACGTTCCAGCTCATTTCATTTGGTTTTTCAGTGTAAAACCGAAACGGTCTTACATATTGAGATATCCCTGGATCTGTTCGGCAATTCCTTCTCCATCCAGTTTGTATTCATGGAGAAGCTGCTGCCATTCGCCGCTTTCACCGAATCCGAACATACCGATTCTGTGGACAATACGGGGGATTGTCTCACATGCGATTTCACAGATGACAGAACCGAGTCCGCCTGTGATGGAGTGCTCTTCAACCGTGAAGATCTGTTCATGATCTTTCAGGATTGCCGCAACGCCTTCCTTGTCAATCGGCTTGATGGAGCATACATCGATGACTGTCACATCAATTCCCTGTTCCTTGAGAATGTCTGCAGCTTTGAGTGTCATCTGAACCATCAGTCCGGTTGCGAAGACAGCGACCTTTGTTCCTTTGCGGAGAACATTGATCTTGCGGATGTTGAATTCTTTGTTTTCATCGTAAACATCTTCAACCTTCGCTCTGCCCAGACGAATATAGCAGGGACCGTTTTCTTCCATGACCTGACGGATCACGGCTTTTGTTTCCCATTGATCACACGGACAGTAAACAGCAAGGCCGGTGATATCGCGCATAATTGCCATGTCTTCGATTGCCTGGTGGGTAACGCCGTCTTCACCGACGGAAATACCGCTGTGACTGCCGACAATCTTGACGTTGAGTCCCGGATAAGCGACGCTGTTGCGGATCTGTTCCCATACACGGCCGGTGCAGAACATCGCAAAGCTTGATGCGAAAGGAATATATCCGCTTGCCGCAAGACCGGCTGAAACACCGATCATATCAGCTTCGGCAATTCCCATATCAAAGAAACGTTCGGGTGCGTATTCGGCAGCTCTGATTGAATTTGTGGAGCCGGCGAGATCGGCATCGAGTACAACGACTTTCGGATTTTCCTGAACCAGTCTGACCAGTTCATCTCCATAAGCTTCTCTAGTTGCTCTGGCCATGGTTATTCTCCTCCAAGATCCTTTAACGCAACGGCTGTCAGTTCAGCATTCGGTGCTTTTCCGTGCCAGCCTGCTTCATTTTCCATAAAGGAAACGCCTTTTCCTTTAATTGTTTTTGCAATAATGCATGTCGGTTTGCCTTTGACTGTCTTTGCTTCGGCAAATGCTTTCTCAAGTTCTTCGAAGTTATGTCCGTCGACATTGATTGTGTGCCAGCCAAAAGCCTGGAATTTTGAATCAAACGGTGCCGGACCGATGACGTCTTCGACACGTCCGTCGATCTGCAGTCCGTTGTAGTCGATTACTGCACAGAGGTTGTCACATTTGTAGTGTGCTGCCGCCATCGCAGCTTCCCAGATCTGACCTTCTTCTGATTCACCGTCACCGATGAGACAGTAGATTCTGTGATCGTTTTTATCGAGCTTGTTCGCAAGGCTCATTCCGACAGCTGCGGAAAGTCCCTGTCCGAGAGATCCGGTTGTCATGTCAATTCCATCCAGTTCGTTCATATCAGGATGACCCTGAAGTCTTGTATGAAGAAGTCTGAATGTCAGAAGCTCATCCTTCGGGATGATTCCTTTTTCAGCGAGTACTGCGTAGAGCAGCGGTGAAGCATGTCCTTTGGAAAGAACAAACCTGTCGCGGTCAATCGTACCGGCGTTCTCTTTCGTGATATCCATTACATTGAAATAGAGCAATGCAACAATATCAGCTGCGCTGAGTGATCCGCCCGGATGACCCGATTTTGCATTTGATACCATCTTAACGATATTGATCCGCATATCGTTAGCAATCTTCCTGAGTGCTTCATACTCCATATAATCTGCCTCCTGTCCGTAATGCCCGCATATCATATCACATAAATGATAGATAATTAAATCTGTTCAAATTTTAACAAATAAAATCAGAAATAGTTGAGCAAATCACTTATCTTATGAATAATTATAATATCTGTTCCGCATTTTCTGACGCCCCAGTTCCACATCCACACAGGTGTCAGACCTGCTCTGTGGGCACCGAGGATATCTCTGCCGTAAATATCACCTACATACACGGATTCTTCGGGGAGAACACCTAGTTTTTCACAGCCGGCAATAAACAGACGGGGATCGGGTTTCTTAAACGGATAATCGCCGCTCACCACAATCTGTTCAGGATCAAAGAATCTTGAAAGTCCGGAATTGCGCAGCTTGTTGCGCTGCCCGACGGAAGGACCGTTTGTAATCAGGCCTAATTTGTAGCGTTTTGAGAGAGTTTCCAGAGTCCTTTCCGAATCTTCATACGGAACACAATGTTCCCACAGAATCTGATCCCAATAGGCATTCAGGTCTTCATACGGCAGTTCAATTCCGTATGTTTCCTTCAGCATATTTTTGACATGCGTTTTGTCGATGTTTCCTTTTTCATCCCACAGCATGCAGTCCTGAACGACAGCCTCAAATTCGAACGGATCTTCTTTCAGATGAGGTGCCTGCTCGGAGATGATTCTTCTGTAGCAGTCATACGCATATGCCTCACGGTAGCCGATTGTGTCATCAAAATCAAAGAATATTGCCTTGATTGCCATAATATTCCCCCTGCGCTTTCATAATACATATTTATGGGATAATCACAAGTATAAAAAAAGATCTCCGTAGAGATCTTTTTCAATCAGACAGTTCAGCCGTTGATCTTTTTGTAAACTGCGAGGAATTTTTCTGCAAGAATTCCGAAACTTTCAGCACTCATCAGCTGGTCCTCAGCGTGTGTGAGCAGCAGAGTCATTGTAACAGTCTCACCGTTAGCCATCTTGACGAGCAGTTCCTGGTGAGCACCGTGACCGCCATTGAAAGCTTCCTGGCCTTCTTTGATGAGCTTTTCAGCTTCTTCAAAGTGACCTTCAGCAGCTTCGTCGATAGCAGCGATATAGCTGGAACGTGCTGTTCCTACGGATGCGATAATGTTAAAAGCAACGAGTTCTG
>JAUNEN010000074.1 GCA_030525525.1 Erysipelotrichaceae bacterium | reverse complement strand
GATTTAAGATGAACCGGAATTTTAACATCAGAAAAGCTCAAAAATATGCATAAACAAAGCGATTTTTGATTGACCTGCAATGCGGAATGAAGCTATAATAGTCATCGCGTTAAATGATGGCAGCATGCAGAGCCTTGCCCAATGCGTTACCGGCACGCGGCTGTACTGGAGTAACCTGCTGCATTAGGTGAAACGGTTTACGGTAACACACCGCAACGGTGATCTGTACCTGTTGTTGTTTCTCGGCCATTTAAGGAGGAAACAAAACATGGCACGTTACACAGGACCTGTATGGAAGAAGGCAAGACGTCTCTCCTTCTCCGTTCTCGAAACAGGCGAAGAGCTTAAGAAGCGTACTTATGCTCCGGGTCAGCATGGCCCGACAAAGAGAGTCAAACTCAGCAACTACGGCACACAGCTCCGTGAAAAGCAGAGAGTCCGCAACATGTACGGTCTCAACGAACGTCAGTTCGCCAATCTGTTTGCACGTGCTTCCAAGATGGAAGGCATGGCCGGCGTTAACTTCCTGATCCTGCTCGAAAGCAGACTGGACAACGTCGTTTACAGACTCGGCTTCGCAAGAACACGTAAGGGTGCAAGACAGCTTGTCAACCACGGTCATATCGAGGTTAACGGCAAGAAGGTTGATATCCCTTCCGCACAGATCAAGCCGGGAGATGTCATCACAGTCCGTGAAGGCTCCAGAAACATGAAGTCTATTGCTGAAGCTCTTGAAGCAAATATCACTGCTCCGGCATTCGTCGAAGTTGACAAGGAAAACAGAAAAGGCACATTCGTCCGCCTTCCTGAACGTTCCGAACTCAACCAGGAAATCAACGAATCACTCGTTGTCGAATACTACAACAGATAATTCTGACAGTATTCAAACGGTCTTAGACGCAAAAGAAGAGGATGCAATACTCAGGCATATTGAAATGCTGAGAGAATGCATTCTCTTTTCTTTTTACATACAGAACGCTGATCTGCCCTTCAGAAAAAAATGTATGGAATCACATAACGGATCCCATGCATTTCAATTCATAAGTAATATTTCTGTTTTGCTTTAAGCCTTCGGTGTATGCGATTCGATCACCGCATCGTCAAGCTGCAGTACTTTGAACATGTCGCTGCTGTAAAGATGAAGCACGCCGGTCACAACGACTTCATCGCCTTCTTCCGGATAGTCATCCGGCCATACATAGCTGCCGTCAAGAACAAACTCAAGTCCCTGCGCACAGCATGCGGTCGCATCCTGGACAACACATGCATAATAGTGCTGCTGATTCTGTTCTTCATAGGCGTGTGCATAGGTGCCGAAGATTCTGATTGTTTTGCCGATATAATCCATCGGATCCATCATCATGTTGTAGACTTCCGAATAGATCATCGTTGAGTTCATTTCAGTCAGATCAATATCAATATTTCCCTGCCATTCCATCAGTCTGACCGATGTTTCCGGTTCAGCCTGTTCTTCGGGAGTCTTTTCTTCATTGACTTCACTGTTTTGCTGATCTTCTTTTTCTGCCAGATCCTCAATGACATCGGAAACATCTTTTGAAGTACTCTGCGCACCGGTTCTTGCACTCTGTTCAGGAGAGCAGGCACAAAGAGAAACCAATAACAATGCAGCAACGGCATTTTCAATTGTTCTTTTCATCATGCTTTCCTCTTAAAGCTTCCAATCAGCCAGCAGATCAGAAATACAAATGCATCTGCGGCAACAATCGTGGATCCGACCGGCGTTCCTGCACCGATCGAAATCAGAATACCGGCAAGTGCCGAACATACAGAGAGCACTGCTGAACATATAGTAACAGAACGGAAGCTTCCGTATAAACGCATTGCACTTAAAGCCGGGAAAATAACAAGCGCACTGATCAGCAGCGAACCGACCAGATTCATTGCAAGCACGATGATGACTGCCGTAATGACAGCAATCAGCAGATTGTAATGATCGGCTTTGACGCCGGCAGCCTTTGAGAAGTTTTCATCAAAAGTCACCGCGAAAATCCGATTGTAGAAAAGAATGAACAGAGTCACTGTGATCAGACTCAGAATAATGCAGAGCCATACATCGGACTTTGAAAGAGTCAGGATGCTTGTCGAGCCAAACAGAGTGGTACATACATCGCCTGATACATTGGAGCTGGATGAAAAGACATTCATCAGAAGATAGCCGAATGCCAGTGCACTGACCGAGATCATCGCAATTGCAGCATCACCTTTGATCTTTGTATTGGTGCCGGTTCTTAACAGCATAATCGCCGCCAGTACAGTAACCGGAAGAATGATGATCATTCTGTTTGTCAGATTCAGCACACCTGCCACTGCCATTGCGCCAAATGCCACATGGCTCAGACCGTCACCGATGAATGAAAACCTCTTTAATACAAGCGTCACTCCCAGCAGTGACGAACATAAAGCAATCAATACACCGACAATCAGAGCATATCTGACAAACGGATAATTCAGATAGTTCAGCAGCTTATCCATGACTTGCCTCCGTATGTGTTTCAATTAACAGTTTCCCTGCCGGGCTTTTGAGATATTCATTCCTTGTACCGAAGAAAATCTGTTCCCCGATATGAAGAATATGGGTTGCATAGCGAAGTGATGCTTCAATATCATGAGAGATCATGATGATCGTGATGCCCTGCCGGTTCAGCTCTGCAATCAATTGATACAGTTCAGCTGATACACGCGGATCAAGACCGGTAACCGGTTCATCCAGCAGCAATACCTTCTTCGCAGCACATAATGCCCTGGCAAGAAGTACACGCTGCTGCTGACCGCCGGAAAGCTCCCTGTAGCATTTTTCACTCAGATCATCGATCCGCATTCTCTTCATATTTTCAAGGGCAAGCTTTCTGTGCTTTTCGGTATAGAAGAAGCGCACATCTGCCTGGCAGCCGGAAAGAACAATCTCTTTCACCGATGCCGGGAAATCCCTCTGCACAAGAGTCTGCTGAGGGAGATAGCCGATGTCATTCTGACGCAGTCCGTCCGACAGCTCAATTGTCCCGCTTAAAGGCTGCTGAAGGTTCAGCAGTGTTTTCATCAGCGTTGTTTTTCCGCTGCCGTTTTCTCCGACAATGCAGAGATAATCTTTTTCGTTGACTTTAAAATTCAATCCGGATAAGATCGCTTTCCCGTCATATCCAAGAGAGACATTTTCGACATTTATGAATGACATCGGTGTTTCCTTTCAGTTAGTTCAGTGCTTCTTTGAGAATCTCGAGGTTCTTTTCCATAATGGAAAGATATGTTGTACCTGCATTGACATCCTGCAGGGTTGTGCTCTGCATGGAATCAAGATGAAGAATATTCTGGTTTTTCGATGCAGTATTTCCGATGACAGTCTTTGCGATTTTCTCATCGCTGCCTTCAATGCACATGATATGCTTCAGGTTCAGTTCATCTGTTTTGTCAGAGAGGAAAATCACTGTTTCAAAGCTGGCTTCCGTCTCGGCAGAACATCCTGCAAATGCCGCATAATAGTCAAGATTATAGTCATCTGTCAGATAGCGGAACGGGAATCTGTCCGCAAACAGAAGAGTTTTTGTTTCAGCTTCATTCACGGTATCTATATAGTCCTGATCAAGATCGGACAGCGAAGCGATATAGTTCTGAACATTTTCGGAATAGACATCTGCATGTTCAGGATCAATGTCAGAAATATACCGGGCAAGATTTGCACATGCGGCTTCCGCATTTCTTAATGAGAGCCATACATGCTCATCATATTCGGTCTCTTCGTGTTCATGCTCTTCTTCATGATCAGCTTCCATTCCTTCGACGATCTCTTCTTCCCTAACATACTGATTCAGTATTTCCATCAGACTGAGTGCTTTTTGATCGGGATTGACAGTCTGCTTCAGTACATCTTCAACCCATTCATCAGACTCCCCGCCCACATACACAAACAGATCTGCCTCGGCAATCTTCATAATGTCATCGGCAGAGGGCTGAAAGCTGTGCAGATCGCTGCCGCTGTTCATCAGGAATGAAAGATCGATATCTCCGGGATTGTCGCCGATGATTTCACGGCACCAGTCATATGCCGGGAATACGGTTGTGACAATCCTGATTTTTTCATCTTTACTGCCTGCAGGTTCATTCGCCGAACATGCGCAAAGAACGCATGACATCAATATTGAGAAAACGATTTTTAACTTTTTCATATATTTATTCCTTTCCTGTATTTTTCAATTCACAAATTACATAAAGAAAGGATCAGAGATTCAGCCTCGCAGTTTTTGTGATGCAGTGTGCAGTTTCATTGGCTTTGAACTGCTGTTTGAATGCAATTCTGAAGGAATCGGTTTTCACCGGCACCGGTTCACTCACAGGACGTGCCAGCAGCTGTTTTCGGCTTTGATGAGCCAGGCTGATCAATTCACATACCGGACAGTTTTCATCAGTGCAATGACGATCGTCATGATTCGTCTCAAAGACAGGAATCCCGAGAAATGTAATCATGATCATCGCAGCGGCAAAGATACTTAACAGTCTTTTCATATTGATGCAGCGCATGACTCGCAGATTCCATAGAAAACAGTACGGGCAGGATCGAGTTTGAAATGATGTTCTGCTTCCATATGCTTCATTAATTCTTCGATTTCTTCGCAATGAAGATGAATCAGCTTCCCGCATTTTTCACATTTGCAGTGATAGCAGTTGGACTGTTCATGCTGATATTCGCCATTGTATTCAAAGCAGGCAGGACTGTTTGCATCGATGATGTATTTATTGACAATCCCCTCTTCCACCAGTCTTTCCAGCTGTCGGTAAACGGTGGTGGTTGAAATCGGCGAACCCATTTCACGGAAATGATCGCAGACATCCTGAGCTGTGATGTGAGTTCCCGTCATATCCTTCAGAAATGAAGCGATCTGTGCATAATGTTTTGTTGTATATCTTGACCTGCTGTTCATGTCATATCCTTCCAAATTGAAAACCATTTTCAATTTTATGAACATGCATCACATGTGTCAAGCAAAATGAAAATGGTTTTCGTTTTTGTTTTGGCTTATTCCGTGAGGCTGACAATTTCATTGATTCTTGAATTTGTTTCTTCATCAATGAAGTCAAATCTTTTGATCATGCGCCGGATCAGATTCTCTTTATGAATGATGTGTCTTGTTGCATCAAAATTCAGATCAAAGTAAAATCCGATAATCGTGACCAGATAATCAAGCGGCGTCAATCTGTCTTTGAGTTTTACGCATTCCCGCTTTCTGAGTGAATCATAGACGGCATCTGAGATATATGAAGTTTCAAGAAGCTGTTTCGATGTGATGCGTCCGGGAAAAAGATTTTCAACCGGCTCATCGATTTTGACGCGGAAGTTATCAAGCTTGTCCGCATCCCGGATCAGTTTTGCATGAAGCAGAGTCCTCTCATCTTTGATTTGCGGAAGCTGAAAAAGACTGTGGTCAGCGATTGCTGTTCTGATAATTTCATCATATCGGTCTTTTTTTAAAAACCTTCTGATCATCCCTTCTTCAAACAGCATTTCCACACCCTTTGACGCATGGTCGTATCTTGAGCCGTTGAACTCACCGGTTTCCTTCATTTCCGCAAAGCGGCCGATATCATGAAGCAGACCGATGATGGATGAAAGAAGTATATCTTCTTCGCTGCAGCCGGTCATCTGCGCAAGCTTTGCACAGTTTTCTGCAACATGATAGGTATGAACAATCTTCAGAAGATATCCCGGATCACCGCTTTCTTCGTAAGGTTTGAAGAACTGACCGATCTGCTGAAATGCATGAGAGACATCATTGCGCGTGAGTTCGGTATCATTCAAATTCGTCAAGATCAGTCTCCTCAAATCCATGATCCGTTAATTTCATCATGCTTGTATAACCGCACCTACGGATCATTTCAAGCGTTTCTTCAAACGCGCAGTCAAGATATCTTGCATCATGACAATCGCTGTTCAGCACGATCTGAACGCCCTTCTCATGCATATAGGAAAGCAGGTTTTTATACGGATAAGGTGTTTTTCTGTTTCCGCGGGCGATCGCGCCGGTATTGACTTCCATGATCTTCACGCCGGCAAATGCATCGATTGCATCACTCGCATATCTCACATAAGCAGGATCATCAAATCTGATGAATGATTCGTCTTCATTGTATTTTGTAATCAGATCAATATGACCGATGATATCGACTTCATCCCATTTCGCCATTTCGGCGACATCTTCATAATAATCCTTTGCAAGCTTCCGGAAGTCATTTCCGTACCAGCTTTCATGCATCATTTCAAGGATGCCGCGGTTGTAGTCAATCGCCATCGTGATGCCGTCATGCGTCAGTGTATGAACCGAACCGATCACAAATTCAAAAGGCTCCTTCACCCACATGCGGTTGGTGGAGTCTTCCTCCACGCCGAGATAAATATTGATCTGATCTTTGTATTCTTCCTTCAGATGAAGCACTTCATTGATATATTCGCGTGTTCCTTCAATGCTCATGGCATAGGGATCCTTTACAGGTCCGTGTCCTGAAAAACCGAGAATATCAAAACGTTTTTCAATTGCCGCAAGCACCATCTCTTCGCACTCATTGCTTCCGTCACAGTATTTGGAATGTGTATGCAGATTCTGTCTCATCTTCTCCTCCGAATAAAAAAAGCATCGTGCTGATAATATAGCACAATGCTTCAGTTTCAGAACAGTCTTCTTCTTGTCGTTTCATCGTCCAGATCATAGACTGCGGTAATGCCGTTATCCGTGAAGAATCTGACATTCTCAGCCTTTGTCAGGCTTCTGTACAGTCTGTACTGTTCTTTCATTTCCGCTGTATAGCTGCCAGGATCATCACTTGTCAGGAAGACTCCTCCTGCAAGTGCATCCAGAACGGCAAGCGAATACTTCTGGGTGTCATTCAGCTGACAGTTATCACGTCTTAAGAAGAATACATCAGGATCGGAGAGATATGCCCGGCCGTTGATGCCTCTTCTTGAAAGGATGTTATCAACCGCATTCTTTGTGCTCGGCCGCTCTCTGTGAATCAGATGCATATAAGCTTTGTCATCCCAGTCAAGTGTCACATCGCAGCTGATGCGGCAGTATTCAAATTTACCGAAAGCCGGCATCACAGGTACCCCGCATCCAAGAATCGCATGTGTTCCGCAAAGCTCTCTCAAAAGATCGCATGCCCGTATCATCCGGCCGGCACGTGTTTCGTGCTCATTTCCATAAGGTGCAGCGCAATAAAGGAAATCCAGTTTGACAAGATCAAATCCCCATTCGTCAAAGACACGGGTGAAGACTTTTTTCAGATAGTCAATCACTTCCGGATTGTCGATATCAAGGCAGTAGAATCCGCTCCAGTTGGAACCGCCTTTGAAGTATTCACCGTTATTCACAATGAACCAGTCGCGGTGGTTCTGCCATAAGGAGCTCTTTTCTTCGGCCGCAAACGGTGCAAGCCATAAACCTGCCTGAAAGCCTGCCGCATGGATTTCGTCCGCAATCACTTTCATTCCTTCCGGGAATTTCTGCGGATCGCTCTCAAGCCAGTCGCCGACATAAGTCTCCCAGCCATCATCCACCTGGAAGAGATCTCCCTTTTCAAAGATCTCAGTGCAGCCTTTGAGATCTTCTCTGATCGCTTCCTGGGTAATGTTCTGATAGCGGTTGTACCAGGAAGAATATCCGGCGATCTTATGATCTGTCAGCGGCTTGATTCCGAGTTTTGCAAACCATGCATCAAAGACAGCATCTTCACTTCCTTCCGCATAGAAAAGATCCATCGCATGATAATCTCCGTCAACAACGAGGCCTTTTGCATCTTTGGTGATTGTCAGCGTTCCTTCATTTGCATTGTAGAGAAACTGGGTATATCCGCTTGTTTCATCAAGAGAAGCAAACAGACGGAAGAAGCCGCCTTTGCGGAAATAGCACCAGCTGTAGCCGTGCAGAATGCCTCTGCTGTAGGGATATTCTGCAAAGTGATAATCCGCATAGCCGTCAAATGAATATCTTGCGACAAGACGCTTCGGGATACCTCTGAGACCTCTGATTCTGTTTTTCTTTGTCAGCTCACGGCAATGAGTCCATGTCTGATAACCGTTGACAAAGATCTTCTCATCATCAGCCACGCTGATCTCAGTGACAGCTTTAATCTCCTCGATTGTTTCGTTGTTTACCGGAAAAATCAGATGTGCTTCATCTTCAAAACTGACTGATCCTTCATTCACGCTGCCTTCCAGCGTGCTCATGCGGTAATCAAGCTTCATCGCCCGTTTCCTTTCTCATCGCTTTGAGTTGTGCAGCGATTTCTTCGCTCTTTTCATCACTCAGGATGAATTTGTTTTTGAATACAAAGAATGCACAGACAAGACCCAGAATCGGAATGATTGTCATCAAGAGTCTTAATCCCATCAGTGTGGAAGCACTTTGTGCTACGATTTCACCTTCCGTATCGGCATTGCCGACAAGTCCGATCATCGAGATACCGATACCTGTCAGGAAAACCGCAACACCGCTTGCCAGCTTGACAACAAATGTCTGCATGGAGAAGATGACGGATTCTTCTCTGTGACCGGTTTTCAGTTCTCCATAGTCCACGGATGAAGAAAGGAATACGGTTGTGAGTACGGTTAAGATACCGTTGGAAAGGAAGACAAGAATTCCCGGGATCAGAATGATCGCGATATTATGTGCAAAGCCAAGCAGGCACACTGCCAGCAGCAGCCCGTAGCCGGTGATTGCCGAAAGCAGGCAGAGTCTGAAGATCTGTGTGTTTCCGAGTTTCTTTCTTAAAAGCGGATAGACAATCATCATGCCGAGAATCTGCGAAGCGCCGCCGACACTTGAGAACAATGTATATGTTCCGCTCCAGTTTGCTCCGCCGATATCATATTTGAAGAAATAGATGATCAGATTGGATGTGATATAAAGAGCAGTGTTGATGAGAACGATGGTAATGACAGTGACCATTGCCTGATCGTTTCTGAATAAGGAAGAGAACATTTCCTTGATCGAAACTGTCTCCATCTTTTCTTCGCTCTTATGTTCCTTGATACATACAAACAGCAGCACTTCCGCAATCACAAACACAACCGCGACAATGATTGCAAATGTTCCGAAGCCTGCACGTTCATTGCCTTTGCCAAGCATTGCGACCGCCATAACAGTTCCGATTGTGATCAACGCATTGCCGACGCCTGCACATGTTCTGCCGACAACCGACATGTTTTCACGGTCTTTGGCATTGTCAGTCACAGCCGGAATCATTGACCAGTAAGGAATATCCATCATCGTATAGGTCACACCCCACAGGATATAGATCACTGAGAAATAGGTTCTTAAGGCACTGCCTTCAAGAGCCGGTACATTGAACATATAAATCAATACAATCGCATTGAGGATTGTTCCGAGCAGTACCCACGGTCTGAATCTGCCCCACTTCGTATTTGTTTTGGCAACCAGGATTCCCATAAACGGATCATTGATTGCGTCAAACACACGGGCAATCATCAGAATCGTGCCGACAAACGCTGCCGAGATTCCGAGAATATCCTGGTAATAATACATGACAAATGATGCACTCAAGGCATATACCATGTCTTTGCCGACAGCCCCGAATCCGAAGGCTGCCATTTCTTTTTTGCCGAATTTCATCAGATTTCTTCTCCTGTTATGCTGAAATTAATGCTGATATCTTCAAGCTGTTCATTGTGAATCTTCAGAACAGCTTTTCCGCTCTTGCCGGTTGTGCGTACATAAGTGCCGCACATCCCGCCTTCTGCGGTGACTGTATGAGGGCCGATGATTTCAAGCGGTCCTTCTACGCTGAGGGTTAGCGGAAGCTGGGCATAGACGGCTGAATTGTTATAGCCGTCAAGAATCCGTATGCGCACAGCCGCCATGTCGTAGGTATCCCCTTCATGAAGTTCTGTATGTGATACGCTTGTTTCAAAATGAAGATCGCATGAAGGACTCTTTGTTACGGAGCTGACACAGACGCCGTTTTTATAGCCGTCAAATCTCCACACGGTTGCGTCACCGCCCCATGAGCCGACATATTTGCCATAGAGCTCCACGCCGTCTTCATATTTCATGCCATAGCGCACCATGCACCAGCCAAGCTCTGCCATATTCTTAATCGGCATGCCTGCCATGCCGTATCTGGCCGCCGCATTGAGTGCGTCGTGGATCAGTTTTTCCTTGCGGCCTGTGAATCCTTCTTTTGTTTCAAGAAGAACACCGATCCTGTCATCGATCAGAATGGGGCCATGCTCAAGTCCCTTATAGATCTGCGGTCTGAATGTTGCGACATAATCATCGTTCTTATAGAGACGTACTTCATCCGCATTGGTGAATGCATAGATTTCATTGACGCTGCCGCCGGCATAATCGCCGATATCCATCGGGGATGAAATCTCAAGAACATTATTCTTTGAGCCTTCAGCCGCATAGACTGCCGCCGCAAGTTTCGGATTGCGGAAGGCATCCATGACGCCATGGTAACAGACGCGGTCGCCGCTGCCGAAATCCTTGTGGGTCGGATAGTCGAACATGCACCACTGGAAACAGCCGCCATGCGCGCCATCGCTTCTTGCATCATTCAATACCTTCGCATGTCTTAATGCATGATCCTGACGCTTCTGCCAGTGGTCGAATGATTTGGTCGGGAACATATGTCCGTTTGCTTCGGAAATGATCAGCGGTTTATTGAGATCAGGCGTGACATCCTTCTTCTTTTTCGCACCGTCATTGTTTCCTGTATGAGAGAAATCATTGAAGGAATAGACATCTTCAAGAAGCGAGCTCTTCTCAAAATATCTGACGCCGGTTGTCGGACGCGTCGGATCGAGACGATGCGCTGTTTCATTGGTCTGTCTGTAGAACTCATCATCATCCATTGATTCATTGATGCGCACACCCCAGAGAATGATGGACGGATGGTTGCGGTACTGGATGACCATTTCACGGGTATTCTCGATTGCCTGCTTTTTCCAGCTGCGATCACCAAGGTGCTGCCAGCCGGGAATTTCCGTAAAGACGAGCAGTCCCAGTCTGTCGCATGCGTCGATAAATGCATGGGATTGCGGATAATGGGATGTTCTGACCGCATTGACGCCAAGCTCTTCCTTGAGGATTCTTGCATCTTCCACCTGGAGTGCATCGGGTACCGCATAGCCGCTGTATGGATAGCACTGATGACGATTGAGACCTCTCAGGAAAACCGGATTGCCGTTGATGACGATGTCATTTTCAGTCAGTGTCACCGTACGGAAACCGAATGTAACTTCTTTGACATCGCTGCCGCTTGTGACACGGCAGATATAAAGGAACGGTGAATCGGGACTCCATGCTTTGACATTCTCAACATCGATCATTGCATTCCTTGTATCCTGGGTGACTGTTTTGCTGCCGTAGACAGTTCCTGCTTCATCCAGGATTTCAATGAGCACTGAATCATCCGTATGCTTTCCGCTGTAATGAAGCTGTGCTTTGACAGTCTTGAGATCAGGTGTGCTGACAAACAGATCATCCAGGAAGACTTCCGGTTTTGTTTCAATCACGACATCACGGTAGATTCCGCCGTATGTCAGATAATCAATGACAAATCCGAACGGCGGAATTTCAGGATTCTCGGTTGTATCAAGCTTTACCGCAATCCTGTTTTCATGATCCCAGTCAATCAGATCTGTGATTTCAAATGAGAATGATGTGTAGCCGCATCTGTGCTCGCCGAGATACTTCTCATTGAACCAGACTTTTGCAATGTGGGCTGCCCCGTCAAATCTCAGAAAATGCCTCATTCCTTTTTCAGCGGGATCAAATGTGACTTTACGGCGGTAGCCGCAGACCATCTGATAGGAATTATGATCCGCATAATGAAGCGGGATTTCTTTCACCGTGTGGGGAATGCGCACGGTTTCGGCTTCTGTCTGCCAGTTCAGAAATTCATCGCTCCAGTTTTCAGAAAATTCCCAGTGATTATTGATTTTCCTCATAGCTGTCCTTTCTGATTCCATACATCAGGATATCCATCAGTTCATTGAGTGCCGGATAATAGGAGATTCCTTCTTTTTCAAGAATGTCAGTGCTGAGAAACGACTCGATGGAAGCTGTGAAAATCTCCCTGATCAGAGTGTGCGGAACATGACGGATCAGATTCTGCTTCTCAGCTTCATCCAGAAGCACAAAGACAGGTTCCCAGTTTTCTTCAAGATGTTTTTTCAGTCTTTCGTATGCGAACGGATATTTGTCTTCCAGCTCATTCAGTTTTCTGAAATCGAGGACCTGATACTGCGAAGGCATGGCAATCATAACCGCCTTGATCTTTTCGATCAGACCCATGTCTTCTTTTTCCATGATTTCTTTCTTAGCTTCGTGAATCTCTCCGAAGCCTTCATCCAGCATTGCACATAAAAGATCTTCCTTGTCCTGAAACATGGTGTAGATTGTCTTTTTGGCAATATGCAGTTCATCGGAAATATCCTGCATCGTAAAATGCAGTCCTTTGTCCCTGAAAAGCTCGATTGCCTGAGTGATAATGACTGTTCTCTTATCCATAGGAAACTCTTTTTCCTTTTCCAGTTTCCATCATATCACCTGCTGTAAGCGGTTTCAACAGGTGTTTCTTCCATCTGAAGCGCAAATAAGTCTTTTTCGATTCTCTTTAACTCTTCTTCATCCACAATACCGATCATTGTAAGACCCTTGCGCAGCTGTGCATCCTGCATCGAAAATTCAGTCTGTCTGAATAACGGCAGCTTCTCAAGATATTCCTTCACTTCTTCATTCTGCAATGCTTTAACAACCTTTGTTGAAAGATCAATGACATCCTTCAATGGTCTCTCTGTTTCGTATTCAATTTCATAGCATCCCCCACTGACATGTCCCTTTGCAAGTTCAGAGCTGCCCTGATACTTTTCAGCTTCAAAATACGGAAGAACGATATCCGCTTCGGCGCCATAGGGAACTCTGATCTTCATACTGATATGATTCACATCCTTAATGTTCCAGTCCACTTCATAGGTGCCGGCAGCCGAAGGATAAATGCAGTGCAGTGAATGAAGCTTATGATGAACAAACGGCGCAATCACGGCTTCTCTGAAACCAGGCTTTTTCATCATGATGCCGGCGCATCTGCTGTAAATCCATTCGACGATCGAGCCGTATGAATAATGATTCAGCGAATTCATGCCGATACCGGTGATATGACCTGTTTCGTCAATCGAATTCCATCTTTCCCAGATTGTCGTTGCACCAAGATTGACTTCATAGAGCCAGCCCGGATACTCTTCATTGAACAGAAGACTGAATGCATAATCCCTGAGATCAAGCCTTGTCAGTGCTTCGCATAACAAAGGTGTTCCGACAAAACCGGTTGCCAGTTTCCCTTCATTGTCATCCAGAAGTTTCATCAGAACCTGCTTTGCCTTTTCATCATCGCCGATCTGATTCATGACGCTTAAAACCTGGGCGGTCTGTGTCATGACTGCACAGCGTCCTGAAGGTGTGTAATATTCCTGCCTGATATAATCAAGAATCTCATCCGCCAGCTTTCTGAATTCTTCCGCCTCTTCGTTTTTTCCAAGCAGCTCAGCACAATCAGCCGTGATCAGACAGCTCTTGCGGTAATAGATCTCTGCAACAAAACCGTCATCGGTCGCTCCTTTGACAGCTTCCGCGCCTTGCGGTCCATCCAGCGCCAGCCAGTCGCCGAAATGGAAGGCTCTTTCCCAGTTATGGGTATCGCCGTCAAACTTTCTGATCCATTCAATCCAGCTCTTCATGGCAGGATAGTGTTCTTTGATGATCGAAAGATCACCGGTAAACCGATACATATTCCAGGGTATGATCACCGTTGCATCACCCCATACGCAAGCTGTCTGCACAATATGGAAGGAAGGAATCGTAAACGGTACAAGACCGCCGTTTTTCTCCTGTTCTTTTGCCATATCAAAAAGATATTTCCTTAAGAAAGCATATGGTTTGCCAAGATAGAGTGCAGTCGGTGAAAAGACCATTGCATCTCCTGTCCATCCCATTCTTTCATCGCGCTGCGGGCAGTCGGTCGGGACATCAAGATAATTTGATTTCATTCCCCATTCAGCATTTTTGATCAGTCGGTTGATTATCTCATTTCCTGTAACAAGAACAGATTCATACGGGAAATCACTGTACAGTGCATAGGCTTCAAAATCTTCTTCCTTCAGCTGACTGACGCCTTCAACCTTCACATAGCGATAGCCGTAGAATGTGAAATGCGGTTCAATGACATGTTCTTCACCATCGGAAATGTAAATATATTCCGCTTTTGCAGTTCTCAGATTATCTCTGTAGAAACATTCATTCTGCATGACTTCGCTGAACTGTAGATGGATCTTTGTTCCTTTCGGTTCATGAACGCGAAGACGGAAAGAGCCTGCCATATTCTGGCCGATATCAAAGACTGTTTCATTCTTCGGTGTATGAATCAGTCTGCCTTTGAATGTTTCATGTTCAAGAACCGGCGGACTGAGTCTGTCTAAGAATGAAGTCTTTTCTTCTTCAGCAATGACTGCCTTTGTCAAAGGCATTTCATCAAGAGTATCATCGATGATTTCACCGTCATAGATGTTGGAGAAAATGATATTTGAGCGCCTGACTTCCCAGCTTTCATCGGTGGATATGACTTCTTCATGATCTTCATAAGACAGTACAAGATCTGCGATCACCTTCCATGTATCGCCGTAAGCCGGCGTTTCACTCTGATCAAATCCGAATCTTCCTCTGTACCAGCCGTTGCCGAGCATAATTTCAATTGTATTTTCGCCAATGAAAAGATCATTTACTTCATGGGTGATGATCTGAATCCATTCATCATAGGCTGTGCAGTATGGTGTCAGATGTTCTTCAGAAATCTTCTT
>JAUNEN010000157.1 GCA_030525525.1 Erysipelotrichaceae bacterium | reverse complement strand
TTTCTTTTGCCTTTGATTCATAATTGCGGATGCTGTTGAGCGAGCCTGCTGTTTCAGTAACAGTTTCTTCTTCAGATTCCTGAACTTCTTCATTGACTTCTGAAATCACTTCAGCTTCTTCAATGAACTCTTCATCATTTTCAATCTTCTCAGCTTCTTCCTGAGGTTCTGTGACTGATGAAAGATCAGAACGCCGTGTTGATTTGGATGTTTCATTCTGTGCATAGTCGCCGGCAAAGATAATAAATGTTGAAACAGAG
Source organism: Erysipelotrichaceae bacterium (assembly GCA_030525525.1). Lineage (GTDB taxonomy): Bacteria > Bacillota_I > Bacilli_A > Erysipelotrichales > Erysipelotrichaceae > Bulleidia. The sequence goes on along the minus strand of JAUNEN010000157.1, from coordinate 3,793 downwards.
CTCGGCAGTTCACATGTCAGTGTATATTCACCTGCAGCCGGAACTGCTTCTGCATAGATCGTGCTGCCGCTGGATGCTTTGATTGCGACATAGGCGAGATTCTGATTGTCGCTGATTCTGACTGTCAGGGTATTTCCGCTGAGTGAAGCCTGTTCAACAACCGGTGCTGTATTATCCACGGTAAAGTCATAACCCATGAATGCTCCTCTGCCAAGTACATTGCTAAGGAGAACATTTTTGAATGCCGTATCACTCAGATAGCCGGCAGATGCCGCTGTTGCGTCTGAATTCACTCTGATCGCATTATATTCAGGAACCGCATAGACACCGACTCTGAACGTATCGCCTTCAGTCAATCCATAGGATGTTACTGTTTTATTGATTCTGTATGTTCTGTTGCTGACACTCTGCCATGCGGAGGAGCTGTAGCTGTAATACGGTCCTGTCAGATTTGTACTGATCACAGCGCTGTTAAGTACACTTGTAATATTGCCGTTGATGCAATCTGTTCTGCTGATTGCATAACCGGTTGTACCGGCAGAACGGAGAAGTGTATATCCTATCTGATACATATTTTTGGAAGAATTGACCGCAAGTCTTTCTTCGGGGAATGTATCCTCTGTTTTATAAGGATTTGCAACAAAATATGATGTTGCTCCGCTGTAGCTGCTGCCTGTTCTAAACTGCAGATAATTTGTTGTTCCGGAAGAAACATATGCGCTTTCATCCGGTCTGTATTCCTTTTCTGCATATGGTGCATGGTCAAACATCGAGGGATCCGTCCAGCTGCCGTAGAAGCCCAAAATCGGGATGCTGTATGTAACAGGATCAATGATCTCACCTTCTGCAGTTGTACTCTCTGAACTGATATAGGTGAAGCCTTCGACATAGTATCCTCTCGGATATGCTTCATCCATTGTATGAGACGGAGCAATTGTTACAGTCACTTTCCTGCTTTCTCCGGCAGGAATTGTCAGTAATGCAGATACGCTTCCTTCTTCATAGTTCAGGATCAGATATGCATCTTCCGTCGTAATCTTTCCGTCTTTATTCACATCTGCTGCTTCCGGATCAAAGCTGCCTTCATATGTAACTTCTGCTTTGAGTGCTGTTACATAATCCAGAACTGTCTGGGCATCAGCTTCATTGACAAGTTCGTCGCCATTCACATCAGGCTGTTCTGTGCTTTCATTGCCTTCCCAGTCATATGTTACATTCCAGCCTTCAATCGGTGAGGTTGTCTGCAGCATATACTTGCCGTCTGTTGCCTGGGTGAAGAGATCTGTTGAAAGATCATATGTTATTTCATGATTGCTTCTGTTATAAAGTGTAAATCCATATGTATAATCGGCTTCTCTGGTCGGGTTATCACCGATCTCTGCCTTGACTTTGCCATCCTGTGCAGCTTTTGTCTTGGCTGTGAGCGTTCCGTCATTTGCGTCCATCATGATGGATGATTTTGCCGAGATTGCCTGATAGACATCAACAAGACCTGAGCCCTGCTGAAGAATCGATACATACTGTCCGTCATTCTTCATCGGTACTGCAGTTGACATCAATAAGCTCTGATTTACCGCTCTGGTTGAATATCCGCTGACAGCAATGCTGTTTTCTCTGACATACTGTGCAAGAACAGCAGATAAGCCTGCCATATGAGGTGCAGCCATGGATGTTCCGCTCATCAGTTCATATTGATCAGAACCTCCGGTATATGTATTGCTGCCTGTTTTGTTTGTTCCGAAGACAGAATAGATATTTCCGCCGGGTGCTGTAATTTCAGGTTTCATTAATAATGAACCCGGTACACCCCAGGAGGAGAAGTCACTCATGACTGTATCTTCCCTGCTTTTTTGCTGAACTGAAACCAGATCTGATGAGATTACAACAGTACCTGTGTAATATGTATAGCCGCCTGCAGTATGAACTGCTGAATTTGCTTTAATCGTTTCAGCATCAGCCAGTGAGATGAAAACCATCGGGAAGGTACCTGTATAGTCATCGAGATTCATCGTAATCAGACCATCCTGATTGTTTGCAACAGCCATTGCTTTCGGATTGTAGCTGATGGCATTATTTCCTTTTTCATAGAAAGAAAGCTCACCGCGGTTAACAATCACGACTTTCCCGCTGAGGGAAACGGCATTATTGACAGCAGAATATTCGGCAGTCTCACCGTATCCGTCAATATAAACATAACTGTATGTTCCGGCAACGTTTTCAATCGCAGTTGCTTTGGATCCGATATTCTCGGTGAAAAATACATTCTGATCTTCATTGAAGATTAACGGCTTGCCGGTCAAAGTAATATTGTCTGCCGAAGATGTGCACAAGCTGTTGATAAATGATCCGGGTGAACCGCCTGTATGCATACTGACATCATCAATATACAGATCATTCGCAAGCTGATTCGTAAAGCTGTAGGAATTGCCTGCTGAAATCGTTACAACTGTTTTTGTTCCGTAATTATTATTTGTAAGATTGTTAAGCACTGACTGATAACTCGAGGAATATGAAAATCCAAGGCCGCCGCCGAGTGACAGGTTGACTGAATCACATTCCAATACCAGAGCATCTTCGATCGCTGCCATATAATCAGAATCATATGCACCGCCGCCGCTGCCGAAAACCTTCATAACAAACAGCTGCGCATCCGGTGCCATACCGACTGCCTTGACACTTTCAGCTGCATTCACATAGGATGAACCGCTCTTGATGTAACGGTTGGCTGCCGCAATACCTGCAACATGCGATCCATGTTCACCTTCCGTATCACTGAGATGATTAATTGTTGTATTTTCATCAATATAGTTATAGCCGAACGGAATTTTCGAAGTGAAATATTGTGCATTTCTTCCGTTCAGTCCTGATTTCACTGAGCTGAGATCACTGCTGGTAAACAGATTGACTGTCTTTCCTTCAGATCTCACTTCATTGATTGCATAATCAAAAGCAGAACTGTTGAATGACTGATGGGCTGTATCAATACCGGTATCAATGATCGCAACTCTTGAACCCGCACCGGTATAACCGTTCGCCCATGACTGCTGAGCACCGACCATCAGGGATGATGTACTTGCTGTATTGATTTCATCTTCCGTTGCTTCATAATGCTGTTCGATCTCAACATTTTTGACGCCTTCAACGGTTTTGATTTTGGAAATATCGCCATAGGTGACATTCGCGGAAATCAGATTGACAGCCAGTGTCAGATTCCATTTCACCTCAATCGGTGAGCTCAGAATGCTGTTGATTCTTTCTGTCACAGCATCCTGCTTTGCTTTCAATTGGCTTCTGTAATCCTGGATCGCCTGATTCTGTGCATAATTTTCCACAGAATATCCCGCATCAAGTGCGGCATCTTCATCCATGACAATACTGACACGGACAATGTCACTCAGTTTGTATGGTTCTTCTTCTGCCTCAATGACAGGCTCTTCATCAATTTCACCAAGTCTTTGAATTTCAACCGAAGCCGGATCAATATCTTCCAGTTCAAGAATGACTTCATCATCCTCAGAAACTGCATCCGCTTCTTCGGCAAAAACGAAATTCAAACTGTTCATCATCAGCAATCCGCTGAGTAAAGCAATCAGAAACTTCTTCATATGAATACCCTTTCAATATCAATGAGAATATTCTACCATTCATACTTCAGCCTTTTAAAGCGAAATTGCAATCCTACGGAAAGAAAAAGCATCCCGGTTTCCCGGGATGCTATGTGTGTAACTGTCAGTTGGTTGTCTGCTGTGCTGCAAAGTAAGCTTCCGCATTGACCCAATAGAAGTACAATGCC
>JAUNEN010000156.1 GCA_030525525.1 Erysipelotrichaceae bacterium | reverse complement strand
CGTCAGAAGCAGCACAAAAGGAAGCTCTCTCCATCCGAAACTCGATGATCTTTATCGTGAAATCTATAACCGCAAAGACAGAACATATTGGCATGATCTGGATCAGGAAATCAGACAATACGCCTATGACAACGGTTTTGTTTGTGTACGTGATGATGATTCGAGAAGAGCAGACTTTCATGAACTGCCAATTATTGCCAATTACTTCTACCATGAGGAAGTAAAGAAATTCGCTAAAAAGAATCAGAAATAATGAATGATGAAACAGCTGTCTCTTTTGATAGTTGTTTTATTAAGCAACAAATATCAAAATGATAGATAAAGGGGATCTGCAAGTATGGAATCAGGTTTTGAATCAGGAATTATTGTTAAGCCAATCTTCTGGTTTGTGAATATCATTCTGATCTTTTTCTTATTATTCGCACTGGCATTTGGTTACAAACACGGTGTACGTGATGTTCTGCTCAGAATTATCAAATCCGTTTTACAGATCGGATTTATCATATTCGCATCATTCTGGCTGACTGAGAATTTCAAACTCTTTTCCGAAAAAGGTTTCTATGAATTTGTCGAGTTTTATGGGAGCTTGGATTCAGTTCCTCTCATTGAAGTCAATAAGCTGAGAGTCATGTGCACCTTCGCGGTTTACTTCCTGATTGTCATGGTTGTGGTCGAACTGATCATCGGGATCAGCCGTTATTACATGAGCAAAAACAAAAAGAAGAAAGAAAAGAAAGAAATCAGTAAGACTGACCGTGTCTGCGGTGAAATCTTCGGTGCATTATTATTCATGATCTGGGCAGCACTTCCCGCACCTTTGTTAATCTCAGCAGAAAAGACAGGTTTCTTTACAAACGGAACAGACCTCATCAACAAAACAGTCATGACTGTCCCGGTCAATTATGTCGTCAAACCGTTTCTTAATCTCATTGCTCCTGAATCAAAGGCAGCCAGGCTCTTTGAGGATGGACTTGAAGTCGTCACTGATGAGCTCAATGTTGTTGAGCGATGGACAGAAGAACAGTTAGAAAAAGGAAATTGAAAAACACAAACTTATAATTCATGCCTGACATAAGGCATCACAGAACCGGACCTATGAGGTCCGTTTTTGTGTTCAGTTTGTTTTCAAATCAGATTCTTCACTCGAACTCAAAGTAAATGAAGAACTGATGATTACAGGCAAATACAACGGATCGGATTATGAAAGCCTTGAGATTGTACCAAGTGATCCTTCAGCATTCGAATTAACCTCATCATCAGTCACTCCGTTAGGTGAAGAATATCTGTTTATTTTCAACCTGAAAGCTTTAAAAGCAGGTGACTATACACTTGGCGTAACAGATGGCTATATTACAGAGTCCATACCTATCAGTGTTGAAGATATTCCTCATGAAGATCCTTCAATTCTCTGGTTTGAGGAAGATTATTATGAAGGCACTGTTTACGATTTAGTTGAGCTGCAGGCTTACTATGCCGGAGAACATCCTGAAAACCTGAAGGTTTCATCAGATGACGAGTTCAGCAGTAAAGTAATTGATATGACCTGGGAGAAAAATGCGGATGGCATCTATGAGATCTTACTTATAGGTCCGACGAAGAAGATCGGTGCTCATTATATTCTTATGGAAAACGGCTGTGTTTATGCAAAGCTAAATATGAAAATCAATCCGAAAGGAGGGGAAGGATTTACTTTAGGAAGAGACAACAACAGTTTTGCTGCCGGACAGCTTGATGATCAAGTCGCAGGATTCAACGGAATTGACACATATGTAATCGATCCGAAATATTATCTGGCTCTGGTTAAGAATGCGCATCTTGGATCAATCAATGAAATACAGAAAGAAATGAATACAAAATGGGATGACGCATGTTATGGCATTGCGGCAACCATGGGCACACTGTATGAAAAACTGATTGATATCGAAGATCTGACACAGGATAATACTGTGACCTGCTACCATGGCCTTCCGCTGCCGATTGATGATTACAGACTTCTGAATGCAATTCATACCATGTATCTTTCTCAGCTTCTGAAAAAAGAAGGCGGCAAGAAAAAAGCATATCTTGCACATGTCTATACAGGAGTTCCGGGTTTTACTCCCGGACTTTCAACCTATCTCAGACAGATGTATGAGGCGTGCTCAAAAGGAGATGTTGTCCTGTTTGGCTATACATCCACAAAGGACGATGCTGATTATTGCCATGCAATTTTAGCGGTAGGAGCTGAAGAAACTGACGAGGAATATCTGATTACTTTATATGATGAAAACGTCATTTTCAGACCGGGAATCGGTGAATTCAGACAAATGCATATTGCCAAAGACTTCTCTGATTTCAGTTTCAAAAACAACAAATACGAGGTGACAAAAGACAATTACAGAGAAATGTTTATTTGTGATCTGACAAAAATCTTTGATCTCAAAGGTCTTTACAAAGAACAGATGGGAATTGAGAAGCCTGTCAAAGCTGCAGAAGATTCAGATGAAACAATGATCATCAAGTTTGTCTCAGATCAGAGTATTCAGATTCAGAATGAAGAAGGACAGACATTAACCTATGATACAGAACAGATTACAGGTGATTTTGAAATCCTTGATGCTGATTATGTAGGTTCAGAAGACAGTGTATACTGCCGTATTGAAGTACCGAAATATGATCATCTTGAAATCATCGGAAGCGGAGTGATTGATCTTGATGCATATACAAATAATGGTTTCCTTGCAATTGAAGGAAGCGGTATTGATCAGGCAGTACTGGATATGGGATCGGGTATTAAATTAAGCGGTTCTGATTATCAGTTCAAAGCATTTGTAGCAACCGATCCGGTATCAGAAAATGAAAACGGATTAATCTCACTTTCCGGTAATGCTGAATCAGATGTCTATCTCAGAAAAGCAGGAACTGATGTGGAAGTCATTACCGAAGGAAGTGTCAGTGATGTTGTATCTGAATCATATGAAGGTGTTGAAGTTATCAAAGAAACATATGAACACATTGACGAAGACTTTGTCATTGCTGAAGATGCAACAATCGTTGAAAAAGAGATTGTCTCTTCAGAGATTACAATTACTTCCGAAGTCAAAGAAGTCATCTTTGGAAATACAGTTCAGCTGAATGCGGCTGTTACACCTGCTGATGCTTCTGAAAAGATCATATGGACAAGCAGTGATGAGAGTGTTGCTGAAGTTGATGAGAACGGTTTAGTAACAGGAATCAAACCGGGAAGTGTCACAATCACAGCAGCATTGAATAACGGCTCATCTGATTCAATTGACTTAACAGTCCTCTTCAGTGATGTTGCAGACAATAAGCAGTATTTCTTTAATCCGGTCTATTGGGCAGTTGACAATGAAATCACTGTCGGTGCCGGGGGACCGGGTAAATTCTCACCGTCAGCAAGCTGTACAAGAGAGCAGTTTGTCACATTCTTATGGAGACTCAAAGGTGAACCGGAACCTGAAGAAGGGTGCACATTCTCTGATGTCCCTGAAAGCGCATGGTATTACAAATCAATCTCATGGGCTGCAGAAAACGGAATTACCACCGGCCTGAATGACGGAACAAACAGATTCGGAGTAGGTCAGGCATGTACAAGAGAGCAGTGTGTGACCTTCCTCCACAGAGCTGCAGATACACCTGAACCGGAAGGCTCAATTGAATTTACCGACAGCCAGGAAGGCAGATACTATTACAAAGCAATCAAATGGGCTGCAGGCAAAGGAATTACGGTTGGCTTAAATGACGGAACAGGCAGATTCGGCGTCGGTCAGAAGTGCACCAGAGGAATGCTGGTAACGTTCCTTTACAGATCTGTACAAGCTCAATAATTACACTCAATACATTGAAGCACTGATGCAATGCTGGAAGAGCTAAAAACAAGTTCTGTTCAGATGCTGAGTGCATAGATAACAGAAAGGTTTTCAGGAAATCACAACTGATTCAACGAAAACCTTTTTTCTTCAGGTTGTAATTGCTGGTTTCATAAGGGATGCTGATTTTGAGACAGTACACCTCCATGACTCAGTGCTGATCGGTTCAGATATCAATAAACATTGAGCTCTTTC
>JAUNEN010000073.1 GCA_030525525.1 Erysipelotrichaceae bacterium | reverse complement strand
CGGTAGTTGGTGCCGACAATGAGGTCTGTGCCGAGTTCGATGACGTTGGACTCCAGACGGGTGAATTCAGAGGTCGTGAACGTGTGGGTTTTGACCAGTTCATCGTTATCATCGTAGACGTTGACCGTCATCTCGACCGGATAGCCGTATGTGCCGGCAAAGATCTTCTGGACATTCAAGGTGAAATTCTTAGAGACATAAACCGTGAAGTTGCCTTCGGTGCGGTTGACGGTCTTATCAGTGTTCTCCTCTTCTTGTCCGTCCATGCCAAAGTTCTTGTAGGTCGTGAAATGCTGTCCGTCATCAGAGTCGGTGACGTCGGGTTTGTCATCGGACACTTCCGTGGGCTGGACGACCATCTTGTAGACCGGAACGTCCGTCTCGTTGCCGTTTTCATCCAGCTCGTAGACGATTTTTTCAGTCGGGTTGCCCTGGCTGTCGTACTCAATGTACGTTTCGGGCTGAAGGTCGGACTTGTCACCCGTGTACTCGCTGACCAAGACATAGGAGCCGTCCTTCTTCACGTAGTAAGGCAGGTTCGTTGTGTAGCTGAACTCATGTCCTTTGATGATGACATCGACCTGATAGTTGGTCGTATCCGTCATGGAATGGTCTTCAGGGTCCGTCACCAGGCTGTCATTGTCGTCCTTGTTGTAGAACTTGTATTCCAGCGTGGGTTCGGTTCCTTCCGGCGCATGGTCGGTGTTTTCGTTCACCCAGGTGGTGGACATCCGGTTCTCGGTCAGGTCAACGCCTGCCACCGCGTCATTATAGGACTCGGTCGTGTCTTTCAGCGTGACGACCGGCTTGAACACATAGACGGTTGCGTCTTCTGTGTTGCTCTGCTCGGTCTTCGTGCCGTTGTAGATCGGCGTGGAAGTGCAGGTGACATGGTAGGTCGTATCCTCTTTCAGCTGGGGATACTGTTTGGCCTTTTCTTCACCGTCGATCGTGAACCAGCCGTCCTCCTCGGTTTTACCGGCTTCAACGATGTATGAGAACACTTCGTTGTTGTCTTCATCATAGACCGTGTAAGTCAGATCGACGAAATCGTTCCGAAGAGTATCCACGTTGTCCGGAATGGTCTCCATGAAATCAGTTTTTGTCATATTTACCATACTTGCCGTATTTGCCATAATGGCCGTATTTGCCGTATTTCCCATAAGTACCATATTTGCCATATCCATAACGGTAGCCGCCGTATCCATAGCCGCCCACCATTGAATGGCTGATTGTACGTACTTGGTTAAGCACACAGCCCGCAAGTTCCGCTTTGCATTCTTTTAAGACGTCTATAGTCTCATTGATATCAGAAGCCTGCACACGGTTATACTGAACCACAAGCACGCTCAGATCAGTCAGGTTAGCCTCTACAGCCGCATCCGCGATGACTGAAACAGGCGGTGAGTCCAGAACGACATAATCAGCAGCTTCCTTCAGCATTTTGATTGCTTTTTTCATCCGGTCTGATGCGATGATCTCCGTTGAGTTGGAATAGCCTTTATGGCTTAACAGGAGATACAGACCGCTCTTTTTATCTCTGTAAAGCGCATTTGCAGGCTTAACGCCTTCAAACAGCATCGAATAAAGCGTTCTGTGCGGATCGACATCAATATCAAACATCTCCGCAATGGAAGGGCTGCGCAGATCACCGTCAATCAATACGACATTCTTTCCCTGTCTTGCCAGTGTCAGGGCAATATTGACCGCCGCTGTCGACTTGCCTTCATGTTCACGCACACTTGTAATCAGGATTGCATTTGCATGTTTTCTGCCGGCTTCATCTATAATCTTCGCGGCAATTTTTCTGTATGATTCCACAAAGCCGAAACTGGCGGTTGTATCGGTAATCTTCAGACCTGTCTTTTTATCACGCAGGCGGGAAGAGAGTGACTTATATTTCTTTTCATAATTGACTGTGCCAAGTGATTTGGCATCCAGTTTGTCTGTCAGATCTTTTTCCTTCTTGATTGTGTCCTGTTTAATGGAAAACTCCGCAAATAATGCCAGGAATGCAAGCAGGCTGAGCCCGAATATACGGATTGTCGAATTCCTCATGTAAAGAGGATTATCCGGTGATCTGGGAACTTCCGGCTCCTGAAGGATATTCATCACCATACTGGATGATGCCCACTGGATCAGATCCGGATAATCATTGATGATCGTGCGGATCACATTGAAAGCATCCTGCGGTGATTCATCCGTAACAGAAAGAATCAGGATATTGGTTTCAGATACGACCGAAGCCTTAACAGAAGCATTAAACTCATCTATGCCGAGATCCGTACATACCCTTTCCTTGAGAACATCACTCTGAAGCACGCCTGTAAAAGTCTCTGCCATGTTTTCAGCCGCGTTCAGGTTCTGATATATATAATTGCTTGACTTCTTGGACATGACCGCAAATGTCGCTGAACATGTATATCTGTCCACATGTCTGTAGCTGTTGAACATATATAATGCCATGGCAACCGCCAGTGCGCCTAAAACAGCAGCCCAGAGATTATGGAGAAGGTCCATTAACAGGCTGTACGCATCAATATCAGCCAGCGTGAAGGTTTTATTCTCATTCATAACGATCAGCCTCCACAACGACGTAAAGCTCAGTTGTACCGATGATATCTCCATCCTGCTGCAGATAATACTTCACACTGTAAGAGCCTTCCGAATGAAGGTCAAGCTCACTGGTGTCGATCAGGATCATATCACTGGTGTATGTCTCATCAAACGGCTGTACTTCACCGCTTTTAATAATACCTGTCAGAAGTGAACGAAAATCAATGGCGGCTCCCGGCTGCGTATAGATGAGGTATTCCTCCAATGCCGGACACGGACGGTTGTAGTTATAAAGCGTTTCTATATTCGCTGTCACATATACTTCAGCCGTGTCTCCTACACTGTTGGTTACCTGCAATACCATCGGTATGGACCTCGTATCCGTATTCGAATATGTACTGTCCTGCACAATCATCTTGATCTGAGAACTGATATCACCGTCAATCAGATCAGATGCAGTTACGTTAGCCAGATAATCAGGATTATTCCTTGAAACAAACCTCAAAGGCGCTGACATGGAAAAGCGGGGCTTTTTATAATCTGTAAATGTAACCCTTCTTGAATATGTCGCTACATTATTATGACTGTCAAAAGCCGCATAATTCACCTTTACCGTTGTCCCTGTCACAAAATGTGTCTTGGATACCACTACAAGCGAAGATGTCACATCCCCGTCTTTTTCATCATAGACTTTCATTCCCTGCAGAAGATCTTCATTGGAAGCCGATGTACTGACATAGATCTCATCCGCATCAGCTGTGATCACCGGCGCTTCCTTATCCCGATGACGAAAAGCATTGAATTCAAATGCAATGAATAACAATGCGACTACCGCAAACATTGAGATCAGGATGTTCCTAAGTATCTTCATTCAGTTCTCTGCCTCTCCGACTCATAATTGTAAGGGATTGGATCATATCCTACAAGTCTCCTTCCGTCTAGTATACGGGAAGGATTTTCTACCATTAACAGATTCATATACCCGTTTGAATATGTTTCACTTAAATAACTCTTCAGATGCGTCATGGATGGTGTCCTTGTATTCATCCCATGTGCATCACTTGCCGTACAGCTTACGATATGATGGCGGATCAGACTGTCAGCCGTCTTCATCTCTCGCTCGCCGAAATAACCGAGAATACTTCCTTTATTCACCTGGATGCCGTATCCCTTCATAAACCATTCATATACAATGGCAGGATCTTTCTGAACGAAATAATACCGCTCAGGATGCGCAACAACAGGTATATACCCGATGTCATAACTCTCATCAAGGATTTTTGAACAATATGAAGGATCTTCATCAAAATCAAATTCCACAAGGAAATACTTCGTATGATTAATCGTCCATACTCTGTGACTGACAAGGTCATCACACAGTCTGTCTGTCCCCAGTATTTCCATGCCTTTATACAGCCTGACGGAGATCCTTTCTCTTTTTACTCTGTCATTCAATGCATTCCATTTATTCTTAAGATCTTCATTTACATAGTTATCATATAATCCAGGATAAAAATGCGGTGTTGTTACAATATCCCTGACACCGCTCTGATATGCCTTATAAATCATCCCAAGAGATGTATCGATGTCCTGAGAGCCATCATCAACACCAGGAAGTATATGTGTATGAAGATCTATCATAAACAGCACATGTATCCTAACAGAAAAGCCACAACAATTCTATAGAACAAGTCATTCTATTTCATCATCTTTAAGAAGATACCCATATTCTTTCATCTCGGCGATCAGGTCTTTAATATCCCCTATAAGGACATCACGCTCAACACCTTTAAATACCTTTGAAGCCTGATCAGCCATATCAGAGATACTCAATCCCTGTTCCATCATTTCCCAATAAAAAGCAACAAGAGGTTCAACAGCCTTGATATATACACATTTATCACGTGCCACCTCTGTTGAAATCAACAGATATCTGCCTAATATCTCCTCCAGTACAATTCCGTTCCTGATCTGATATTCACTCATAGAAAGCATCTCCGTCAGCCAATAGTTTTTTATATAATAAATCACTTGATGTCAGATCACCGGTATTCCTGAACAAATATACAGGTATATCCGTAAGAAGACGTCTGTCCAAGTCACATACCATGTGTATGATCTTTTCTGAATCCGGATAATAAAGAAACTGTTTTAAGCTTTTCAATACAGCCTTTTCAGGCTTCATCTTCTCCAATGTATTTTCATGTGCCTGTTCCAGAAAAATAATACTGTCAAGTTCACATACAATATCATTGCCGAAATTCTCTTTACCACGCCAGGGAGATGGATAGATGATCACCTTCCCGTCAGTAAATCTGAGAAACGGCTTATCTCCATTGATAACCTGAATATTCTCCGGATAAAGTGTCTTCAGATTCATATATTGCGTTGATTTGCCTACACCGCTTTTCGCCGCAAAAAGATATCCCTTACCATTGACACTCACCGCAACCGAATGAAACGAACAATAGCCAAACGGAATCAATGCATTTGATGTCAGCGACAGACAGCTCATGACTTCAGCATACGGAAGATTTGCATCATATGTTTTGGCGCTCCATTTGATATATTCCTCAGAAGCTTCAATCACGCTCTCACCCTTTTCATCTGCCGGGACAATAAACTCCCGGAAATAATCTGCCGTTCTTTCATAACGAAACCTGTAATATAAAGGGTATCCCGCGATGATCATCTTATAATCCATAAAAACTCCATGATAAGAAAAATATCTTATATCATTCAATAAATATCAGTCTCACTCGCTAAAACTGCCCGACAGTCATGATCAGATTTCTGCATACGTATATGATTGTCATACATCAACAATATAATACATCCCTTCCGGAACATAACCGCAGTTTATATGTCAAAGTAAACTATTTTTCATAACAGCTTTACATATTCGAAAATCATACATGACCGCGATAAATCAATCAGTTTTAAAGTGTCATTTACAAATTAACAGCGCAGATTTCTCTACGCTGTTAATTATACTTAGAATTTGCGATTGCTTAAAACAGACACGAAGATCAGAATCCGCCGCCTCCGGTTGTACCAGTACCGGGGTCCGGTTCCCATTCATCATCTCCCATATCATCGGTTTCTGCGGTCGATGCCCCTTTCAGTACTTCATTCAAAGAAAGACTGCCAAAAGCCAATGTAGGCTTTTTATAAATCAGTTTTTCAATATCCAGCTTACTCATATCTTTGACCTCCATACCATCTCAATTAATTAATTTGATACTTTTCAGTATTGTAACCATCAGAACGCGTCTCATCACCAGTTAACAACCGAATACCGGCATCACTTCCGCCGTAGGCACTTACATCCGGTCCGGCATATCCGTTACCTGTTGTAACACGTCTCAGATATTTACCTAATACAGTCACTCCGTCAAATGTCTTATAATACGGGACATAGTTGAAGTAGACTTCATTAAAGTATCTGCTGATTACTTTATTATTATACGGCAGATTTTCTGTAGACCCAAGACCATCTACACCGGCATATGCAATATAATTGTTATAATTTGTATCTGCCTGTGTGATTGTCTTGGCAGTAATCGACACTGAATTTCCCGCACCGTCCAGGAAACTAACATTCGGGTAAAGCTTATTATTCGTTGTAATGACAGGGATTGCGTCTGTTGCATACGATTTTCCGCTCGGGAGGTAAGTATCTTTCGCAGCTTCGGCATCAGTTAACCTTGCGAATCCTACAGTCTGATATCTCTTGTCATCTACCGCTGTCATCAAATAAATATGAGTAATAATACTGCCATAATACTTATTGTAGTAATACTGAATTCTGGGTTTCAGATAACAGTCAGGAACTTCTTTAAGGAAATAAGTTGTTCCATGTACAGGAGAAAGCTTATCACCGGCAGCTGTATAAGGCGTATAAGCCTGCCAGTAATTATCCTGTCCGTTGTAAGTTTCGGTAGGTAAAGTTTCCGGATCTGCATAATATCCGCCATAGAGATAACCGTCATTTACAACTGAAGTAAGATCAAATGTATCGCCTGATGCAGGAAGATCATATCCTTTTGTTTCCAGTGTCGAAGAGAATCTGACATAGAACTGAGCCTTCCAGACTGCATATAAGTTATGATACGGAGCCTTTTCATCGCAGGCAACCTGTTTTACTTCTACTCCCTCACAAGTAAATTTACCGGTATCTGCATTATAGACAAGCCAGAGATGACTGTCATCTGTCGGACTTTCAGGCGTTTCACCTTCAGGATATCTTGCCCATCCTGCAAATCCATAATTTTGATAGCTGAATAAACTTGCAGGTTCAATATCGATAGGCTCATTCATCTTAATGCCTGTATCACTCTTGACATCGTCTGTTCCGTTATTTGCATACCAGTCAATGTGAGTTGTTACTTCTTCTTCAATATCCTTATATTCAGCGCGAAGTTTTACTGTATACGTATAGCTTGGTTCTTCAGGTGTACTGCCTTCATTCTCAGTTACCTGTGCATATGCCTTTTTCACTTCGAATGTATCTCCGGGCAATACAGTTTCATTTGTATCAACAAATGAACCATTTTCATATTTCTGTACTACCCAATGCAGGAATTCTTTCTTTGTTGCATCAGTAGGTGTTGTTGCAGTAGTTGCGACAGCTTTTGCCAGGTCCTTATAGAGCAAACGATCTGTGTAAGATGTTTCTCCGCCAGAGAATGTACCATCACCGGCTTCATAAACAACGGTTATACCTTCTGCACCAATGAGTTTGCTGCGCCATTTTGCATATAAGTCAAGGCAGCGGGTAACCCATGGACGATCCACGTCTTTGTTTGTACTCTCAGTCGGATTTCCAAATTTATCAGTCTCAGTAGAACGGGACTTATCATACTCAGTTGTATTTGTGTCATTCAATGTATAAGCTTCAAAATTGAACTGGTGAGTGCACGCCTCATCGGTATACCAGCCTACAAGCTCATAATCATCACGTATAGCAGTAATTGCATTGATATTCTCACCGGCATCCACACGGAAAGACGTTTCCTGATTACCCATCGAGAAGGTCGTCTCTGTAGAAGGTACATTAGGATGCAGGAAGACACGATACTGAACTTCCACCCACTTTGCATATACCGTGACACCGCCTTCAGGCATTGTTGTAAATGAATACGGCCGATTGCACCCACTATCAATGTACCATCCCGAGAAAACATAACCGGAAACCGCAGTAGGCTCATAGTAATCATCTCCGCCTTTGTTGTAGGAAGTCAAATCTGAAACGTATGGAATATTGCTGACAACTTTCAGCTGACCACGAGGATCTTCGTCTATCGGGTTATTGTTACCATCGAAATATCCGCCATCCATAAAGTTGATCGGATATACATTACGTGTGTAGTAACAATAAACATCGCTCGCACCACCAGATCCCCAAGCGTTGTCCGGAGTATATCCATATTTTGTAAATCCAACAAAATTCAGATAGTCTTCTTTTTCTGTAAAGAAGCCATAATTAGCGGGCATTTCTTTGTGTAATACGAATGTCTTGCCATTATATTCTACTGTTTCGCCCGTTTCTCCAGGAAGTGCCTCAACATAATAGTAAATATGCTTTGTCGTATGAGATGCTTCATCCAGACGGAATGTAACATCCTCATCTGGCATAGTATCAATATAAATCAAAACCTGATTATAAGTGCTGCTGTTCTGAGGAGCCCAGCGTTCACCTTGATCATATGTTCTTCCGTTTGTGCCAACAATCGGGAAGTTATCTCCAATGGACTGACCATAGAGAGCCGTAATTGTCTTTATCGTTTGCAATTCTTCGCTTCTAGTATATCGTGTACCGTTATATCTAGTTCCTTCAGAATACCACGTGTCACCATATGTCCAGTAGTAATTATTACGCCCATGTCTGGTTAATTCAACATAAGTTCCATCAACAAGTCCATACTGCGTTCCATTATTACCTGTTGTAGGAGTATATACGTACCCAGTCGCCTGGAATGTCAGTGTATGTTCATTTCTGTCCCAATAGACATCAACAACTGTATTTCCTTCAGGAGCAATTGTCTTAGAAGATTGATCTGTTTCCTTAAAGTGGAAACCTGTTTCTCCGTTATATGTTGCTCCCTGTACTGCGCCGGTAGTCGCATTAACTGCAGTAGGTGTGGTTCCTGTTGCCCCTGATTTGATTACAGTTTCAACAAAGTCATATCCATCGCCAGCAAGATTCTGTTTCCAAATAATAACAGTATAATTGGCTGTTGAGATTGCTGTCCATTTCGCATAAAGAGTTGTGGTTTCAGTAAGTCCAGAGCCGAATGAGAACGCACTCCCTGTGCATGCTTCATTTGTATACCAACCGCCAAATTCATATCCTAAACGCTGAGGAGCTGTAGGTTCTGTTGTCGGCTGTGTTTCTCCGGTTTGTGCGTTAATAACCTTAAGGAACTGAGGAGACGTATAACTGACATTCTTGCCATTCTCTTTAAAGATCAGCCAGTAACCTTTCGGAGCTTCAACCGAAAGCGTAATGCTGCCGGTAATCTTGATCGTAGTAGGGCTGGGATATACTTGACTTTCCACTATAGGAGTGTCATCTGCAAGAGTCGCATTTGCAACCGGTGCAATATGCCATCCCTGGAATTCCTGGTCTGATGTCTTCGGTACATAAACTTCATCTATAGTATATGTTTCAGGTTCATGTCCCTTAGTAAGAATAGAATCATTTCTGATAACAACGCCTACTTCATCCCTATAGACAACATTGTATACAGTAAAGATCATTGCATAGTAAATCTTTTCTTGACCATCCGCCACACCGGCATTCAGGGTATCTTTGACATCCTGACGTACAGCAGCAATATCCATCGGTTTATTGCCGGCAGTCAATCCTGCAACAGTGTAATCTTGAACAGTTGTCCATCCGCGGAATACTTCATCATTGCCAAGAGTACCTGCTCCCGGATCGTAAACAATCTGATCAAACAGAGATGCGCCGCCGGTTGTTTGTGCATCGATATCGGATTTCTTGACATAAACTGACGAAATCTCATCAGTTCCATTCATGAACTTGACAAGCAGTCTGGCATCATCACCGGTTGATACCACTGCATATACGGAGAATGAATCCGCATCAAAAGCAACACCGCCGTCTTCTGTCTCAATCAGTTCCTGATCAAGAACAGTGGCTGTGAGATTAGCATCTTCATCTTCGTGAACATGTACAACCTTAAGATTCTCAGAGTAAACGATACCCTTTGATGCAAGCGCAACCTTAACTGCTTCGTCAGGCTGTACGGATTCGCCTTCATTGACAAATGTAATATCTACAGCAGCCAGAACTTCTGCGTTGTTGCCAGCTGCATCTTTAATAAGGTTGATCACCTCTTCATCAGTGACTGTTTCGGCAATCATTTCAGTACCTTCAGGAAATGCTCCTTCGGGTGCGTCTGCCTTAACAGTTACTTCATCAGCACTGGCGTCAAAACCAATTGCACCGCCTCCGACTGTGCCTTCTTCTTCAGGTTCTTCTTCAAATTCGGATTCATCGATGAACTCATCTTCGCCCTCATCTTCTTCATACTCAGATTCGTCTACGAAGTCATCTTCGCCTTCGTCTTCACTCTCAGAAATATCGAATTCGACGATTTCTTCATTTTCTGTCTCTGCATCTTCAGCAGATACAGGAGATACTGTCGTGGAAATGACAGATAATGCCATTAAGGACGACAGCAGAGATTTAAGGAACTTATGTTCTTTCATAGTTTTCTACCTTTCCTCCTTCAACTACCGGGTGACGAAACCGGTGTGAATTTCCTTTTTATTCATCACAAAAAGGTTGTTTGTCACTCTCTATTGTATACATAAGTTTTAAAAGTTCAAATAAAAATCTGCTATCAAATTGGAGAGTTTACACCATATTTCCTTGTATTATATTAATGGTCTTTTTTTACTAATCCCTGCAACCATTTTCATTATTTCTGAAAACATGCTGTAATCAAAAATAATTTGCTGATTTAAAGTTTAATTATCACCTTTTTAATAGTTCCATTTAAGACGAAGTTATGGAAAAATAAGTGATGGATAAGGAGGCGCTATGAACAAAAAAATTTTTTCACTTGCTTTATGCGGCGCATTATTTTTACAGAGCACAACCGTTTTGCATGCTGAAGACAGTTTTGAAACTGACGAATGGATCCCTGAAGATCAGATCCTCACAGAAGCAGGAACAATTGATAACGATTATATATCTCATCCAAACGATATGGGGGCGGATGATGAAGGATCAGACGCTCAAGGCATAAACGTTGAGTATCATTCAATAGAAAAGATCAGAGAATACTATAATAACAACCCTGTCAGTTTTCTTGATTCAGTATATGATACACAGCCCACCACGACAGCACCATATGCCGCAGGGTCATTAACAGATACTTCACTGAATGACGCACTGAAGACTGTAAACCTGATCCGCTATCTTGCAGGACTGAATCATGATGTCACACTGGATGATACATATATAAATAGGATGCAGGCCGGATCGCTGATCAATGCCGTCAACAATTCACTCAGCAGCAGCCCCACAAAACCCAACGGTATGGATCAGGCCTTATATCAGCTTGGACTGGCAGGCAACAGCAATGCAAATCTTGCTTTCGGCTACAGTTCTCTTGGAAAGGCAATTACCGAATACTGGCTGAATGACGGAGACAGCGGAATTATCAGTTCTGTAAAAAACAGAAAGCAGCTGCTTAACGCAACGATGGCTAAGACAGGATTTGGCCAGGTCGGTTCCTACAGCGGCATGTATGTCACCGACACAAGCGGAACATCGGCCAGAACCTCAAATGTATGGCCTGCCCAGAATACGCCTGTTGAATTCTTCGGCTCTGATTATCCGTGGACTGTATCTACCGGAAATACTGAAACTTTCAATTCCGTTGTAGTTTCTATGGAAAACACCAAAACAGGTGCTTCCTATATATTCTCAGCAGCGGAATCTGACGGCTATTTCAATGTCGATAATTCTGCCGGTTATGGCGATAGGGGCACAATTATATGGAGACCCGCCGGTCTGACTTACGCGGACGGGGACAGTTACATGATTAATATCAGCGGTTTATCCGGTGATGATATATTTTACCGTGTCAATTTCTTTACACTGGATATATCCCAGGAACAGGTTGTTATTAATCCATCCTCTTTAAAACTGGAAGTCGGGGAAAAGAAGCAGGTTACAGTACAGTTTACCCCTTCAACGATTTCCGATTCAGTAGCTTTTATATCCTGTCCCGGCGGATATGCTAAATGCACTAAAGCAGCCACAAACAAATACAACCTTACCGGTGTAAAACCCGGCAAATTCAATTTCAAAGTAAAAACGGCAAACGATATTATTGCTTCGTGTTCAGTAACCGTAAAAGGTGTAAGAATCACACCGGAAACCCTTGAACTGGCGAAGGGAGATACCTATCAGTTTACCGCACAGATTTTCCCTGCTGATGATTCACAGACATTCACATGGACTTCATCCGACCCGAGTATTGCAGCAGTTACACAAAGCGGTCGGGTTACTGCCGGCAAATCCGGTACCGCAACAATCACCGCTTCAGCCGGAGGCTATACAGCATCAGCAACCGTCACTGTCAAAGCGATTGACTTAAAGGCAGTCAACCTGACACTGACAGGCAATATCGGAGTCAACTTCTCATTTGATATTCCTGAAGAAGAAAGATCGGATACATATATCTCATTCACGTTGAATAACAGTACAGAGAGATTCAATGCAGCAGATGCAGAAGCTGATGATAACGGATGGTTAAGATTCACAGCACTCGCAGCAGCGAAGGAAATGAGAGATACAATCACGGTCAGAGTTGAAAATGAAGAAGGTGAACTGAAATCGTTTGAATCCGGCGGACAGACAATTGAGGGAACCTTTACATATACGGTTGAGAATTACTTCAAATCAGCCAGAAAGAATTATTCCGGCAATACAAAACTGATCAACCTTGTCAATGCGATGGATACATACAGCAAGTATGCCCAGATCAATTTCGGGTACAATACTGAAGGTATGGAAGCACCTGATGCACTCGGTACTGTAGCCCTGGCAGATCTTGAACAATTCAAATCAACAGGAACAGGAAGTGTGACAGGAATCACAGTAAGCAATATCTCGCTGTCACTTGAATCCGATACAGGCGTCAAGGCATACTTCACGGTTGCTGCAGGTCATAATATCAATGAATATGTGATCAAAGCAGACAATGAAGCTGTTGAACTGGTCAATGCAGGCAGTGCGAATACATATTATGCACAGCTCAGGGGAGCGGCAGCGAAAGATCTGGATGAAGCAATCCATATCACAATCACCAATCATGATGAAACAGAAACACAGAGCATCACATATTATCCGTTAAGCTATGTGAGAAGCATCATCAAAAATTCAGCAAGCTATGAAACTGAGCTTGTCAATGTATGCAAGGCATTGTACTTCTATTGGGTCAATGCAGAAGCATATTTCAGCAATTAAAGCCTGCATGCGGAGAATTGTCGGAAATTATACCTATTACTAGCCAATAGTTTACCGACAAAAATATTGAATCCTGAAAAAATGAATGTTATGATTTTTTGGTATAAATAAGGTGGATTATATTATGAAAGAAAGATACGAAAAGGCTGAAATGGAAGTCATCGAATTAGAACAATCCGATATCGTTACTGCAAGTTTAATTCCTTGTCCCGGATCTAACGATACTCCGGGGATTCCCTGCGTAATCGGCGACTGACAATCAATATAAAACAGTGGGCAATCTGAATGCCCACTGTTTTATTAGATACAGAATTTAATATTTCATGAAGGATCAATGAATATGACGAAAAAAAAGAATACGAACAATTTACGGAAAGCGCTCTTTGCAACAATCGCTGTTGCTGTTGTGGTCGGTGCAGGTGTGTTTGCGATTGATTCAGCACTTCAGAACCGAAAGGATGTGTTATCCGATCAAACGGAAGAAACCTTACCACCTGCCGATCCGAAGCAGCAGAATACTTCATCCAAATCAGACGGCACTGGCGGATCTGATGACAATGAAAAACCCGAAGCTCAGCAGACAGAAGTCAGCCAGGAATTGATTGCCCCGGTTCCGCTTGATCTGCCTGAAGAAACAGCTGTACCGGAAGAGCCTGCAGCTGCCGAACAGAATCCTGCCGAAACACAGGATCCTGCTCCCGAAGCAACTGAAGTTCCCGAAGATGACAGCGGATACCAGCTGGGTGAAAATGAACTGCCGCCGGTTTCACCGTTCGACTGAATTCATCAGTTTTTCTGCTCAAGCATCGCTCTCAGCATATCTTCTACCAAAAGCGTTTTAATTGCCCGACAGTCATAAAGCCGATTCGGACAGTTGTTGAAATCTGTACATATCGCAAGAAGAGGACAGTCATGACACTTTTCTTCGATCTCAGATACAACAGCTGTTTTTTTCGTATCTTTCTCTTTAAAAGCCTCAATGTGGCAGATTCTGTTTTCTTCATTGCAATGTTCACATGCAAACAGTGTACCGTCAGCGTTGATCACGATCGCTTCCGGACTGTCAGCCATGCAATAATACGCTCTTGCTGCCTTCAGATCATATTTTTGAACTGTTTTGAATCCTTTTTTCCGGAACAGAGAATTCATTTCCAATGCTTTTTTCCAGAGCTCAACACTGTTCTGATCGGCCTGTTCCTGGTACAGCACCGATGTGCTGACCGTAATTCCGTCTTTTTCTTCAAAACAACGATCCATCTTCTCCACCAGATTCAGAACTGACTGATAATTGTCAAAATCGATATTCAGACGGACCATCACCGTAATTCCTGCTTTCTGAAGCATTTTGATGTTATTCAATACACGGTCAAAGACGAAATGATCAGAATTGATATAATTCTTGCGTCTTATGTATTCTTCCCGATCTCCGTCAAGGGTAATCTGAACCATTTTGAGGTTCCAGTCGTTCTTTGCTTCATTGATGATTTCTTCATTGAATAAAGAGCCGTTGCTGATCATACTTGAGGCATACGGTATATTTCTTTTATTCAGTTCCGAATTAATCTTGCGGATATTCTGTATTCCGACCAGCGGTTCCCCGCCGAACCAGGAAATCCAGACTCTCTTGTTGCCATGTTTTCTTTCAATCAGATCCACAGTCTTCTGAATTGTTTCATCTGACATTGTGATCCCGTGAAAGTCTTTTTCGAAACAGTAAAAACATCTTGCATTGCAATGGGTGGTGGGAAGAATCGTAAAATAGTAAATATCATCTGATCTCTGCATCACCCGTAAAAGAGACAGCAATCCGCAATATGACTTAAATTCATCCGTTTCATTTTTTACATAAAAGCGATGCGTAATTAATTCTTCGGAAATATCCATTCCAGGCTGATACAGTATCGTTTCCTGAAGATCATCATTTTCTTCCATGATCAGGCATTCACCAGTCAGTGTGTTATAAAAAAGCTTCCGGCCATCGATATCAAAGGGAACCACATACTTTGAACGCTTCATGAGTGTTTCTTTATTCGGCAGTGACTGACCGATCAGGTTCAATATACTCTGTTTTGCTTCTGTTAATTTTTTCATATTCCTATTATGCCACAACTCTTACTCTGCGCACACAATTCAAGGGCATCCCTTTTTACAGGAATGCCCTTATATCATTTATTCAGCTGTCTGCTGTGCTGCAAAGTAAGCTTCCGCATTGACCCAATAGAAGTACAATGCCTTGCATACATTGACAAGATCAGTTTCATAGCTTG
>JAUNEN010000155.1 GCA_030525525.1 Erysipelotrichaceae bacterium | reverse complement strand
GCCTTCGGCTCAAGAGTCATCGGTATTGAAACAGCCAAGATGATTGTCGATGAATGGCTGGCTGCCGAATATGAAGGCGGCAGACATCAGACAAGAGTCGACATGATCAAAGAGATCGAGGAAACACAGCACTTAAAGGCAGCGGAGGAATAAGCCATGGCAGAAAAACTGTTATGTCCGTCCATGATGTGTGCCAACTACGGCCATCTGGCGGATGAGGTAAGAGCGCTGGACAATGCCGGTGTGGACATCTTCCATTGCGATATCATGGACGGCCAGTTCGTACCGAACTTCACAATGGGCGTCATGGATGTGCAGACAGTCAGAAAGTATACAGACAAACTGGTGGACTGCCATCTGATGATTGAAAACCCGGCTGACAAGGTTGACTGGTTCATCAAGGCAGGAGCGGATATCATCTATATCCATCCGGAATCTGAAAGATATGTCGTCAAGACACTTGCGCATATCAAGGAAATGGGAGCGTATGCGGGAATCGCGGTCAATCCGGACACATCCGTGGCATCCATTTCGGAGATCCTGAACCTCTGTGACTATGTCATGGTCATGACCGTCAATCCCGGATTTGCCGGCCAGGGATTCATCGACTTTACAAAGAAGAAGATTGACCAGCTGGTAAAGCTGAAGGAAGAATACGGCTATAAGCTGATGATCGACGGCCACTGCACGCCAGAGGTAGTCAAAGAGATGAGTGATATGGGCGTGGATGGATTTATCCTTGGCTCCAGCGCATTGTTCCGTAAGGGAAGAACCTATGAAGAGCTGATCAGAGAGCTCAGGGGTGAACAGGCATGAAAACAATCGGAATGATCGTACCGACAATGGATAACAGCTTCTTCGCTTCACTTGCCCATGCGGTAAGCGCAGAGATGAAGAAGAGCGGATATACAGTGCTGACATGCGACAGCCGCAATGACGCGGAGACAGAGAAGGGATATTACACAGTTCTCAGGGAAACAGGCGTCAGCGGTGTGATCAGTGTGTCTGGACTCTCACGTGTAACAGAAGAAACAATTCCTGAATCCATGCCGGTGGTATGGGTTGACAGAGTACCGGAGAGTGAGAAAGAGATTCCCTGGGTTGCCAACGATGATGAAGCGGCGATGAAGGAAGCAGCGAAGTATCTGATTGAAAAGGGATGCAAGCATATCCTTCTGATGCCGGGCTATATTGCCGAGCACCAGGATAATCCCCGTTTATCAGGCTATAAAAAAGCACTGGAAGAAGCAGGCATTGAATTTGATCCGCTGTATGTGCTCAACAGAACAGGCAAAGGCTCTTCTGAACAGGAGACCGGAGAACTTGTGATGAACCTGTTAAGGAATGGCACGAAGGTGGACGGCATCATCACATCGAGCGACAGAGCGGCATTCGGGGCGATGAAGGCCCTTGGCAAAGTCGGCTACTATTCGCCGGAGGATGTCAGACTGATCTCGTTTGACAACAGTCCGTATTCGACAATGGCATCTCCTTCGATCACATCCCTGGACAGAAATCCTTCCTCCCTGGCGGAAAGGGCATGCGCAATTCTCCTGGACCTGATTGCCGGAAAAGAAGTTCAGAAAGAAAACATCATCAGTGTTTCCCTTGTGGAACGCGATTCAACACGCTAATCTTAAATCAGGATACAGAAGGAGATAATTATCATGAGTTTTCCGAAGAATTTTCTTTGGGGCGGCGCCACCGCTGCCAACCAGTGCGAAGGTGCCTGGAATGAGGACGGCAGGGGACCTGCCCTGACCGATGTCACCACCGGCGGCACGGTAAACAAACCCCGCTATATCACTTATATCGACAAGGATGGCAATCCCGGTTTCAAGAAGAAACATGACAAACTTCCTGAAGGCGCACATTACGCGGTTCTTGAGGATCAGTATTATCCCAACCACAAAGGCATCGACCAGTATCACAGATACAAGGAAGATATCGCCCTGTTTGCGGAAATGGGTTTCAAAACCTACCGCATGTCCATTTCATGGAGCAGACTGTTCCCCAAGGGAATTGAGGAAGAGCCCAATCAGGCCGGCGTCGAGCATTACCGCGATGTCTTTAAGGAATTGAAGAAGTATAACATCGAACCGCTGGTAACCATCTGGCATTTCGATACACCGCTGTATCTGGAAGAAGAATACGGCGGCTGGAACAACCGCAAACTGATTGATTTCTATGTCCGCTTTGCGGAAACCTGCTTCAAAGAATACAAAGGCCTGGTCAGATACTGGCTGACTTTCAATGAGATCAACAACTCCATGCCTCAGCCGACCCGCGATGGCTCAATCCCTGAATGGCGCTATCAGGAAGGCATCCAGCAGCTTCATTACCAGTTTGTCGCAAGCGCGAAGGCTGTCCAGATCGGCCATGCCGTCGATCCGGAAAACATGATCGGCTGTATGATCTGCGGCATCTGCTATTATCCGGCGACATGCGATCCTGAAGACATCATGTGGAACCGTCACATGTGGGAGACAAAGATCTTCTATTGTTCCGATGTTCAGTGCCGCGGTAAATATCCGACCTACGCCAAGAGAATCTGGGACACCTATCATGTCAAAGATCTCGACATCACCGATGAGGATCTGGAAGAGCTGAAGAAGGGCACTGTCGACATGTATACATTCAGCTATTACATGTCGCAGAATGTCACAACGCATACCGGCGTCGAGGTTGTCGGCGGCAATATGTCCACCGGCACAAAGAACCCGTACCTGCAGTACAGCGACTGGGGCTGGTCCACCGATCCTTCCGGACTGCAGTATTATCTGGAAATGATCTATGACCGCTATGAGAAACCGGTCATGGTCGTCGAAAACGGACTTGGCGCCTACGACAAGGTTGAAGAAGACGGCTCCATCCATGATCCGTTCAGAATCGACTATTACCGTGAGCACATCAAAGCGATGGACAGAGCCATCGAAAACGGCGTCGACCTGATCGGCTACACCACCTGGGGATGCATTGACGTCGTATCTGCCGGAACCGGTGAAATCCGCAAGCGCTATGGATTCATCTATGTCGATGTCGATGATGAAGGCAACGGCACAATGAACCGCATGCGCAAGGATTCCTTCTTCTGGTATCAGAAGCTGATCGCAGCCAACGGCAATACCGAAAATCTCTGAACTGAATAACTGACACAGTCTGCATATGCGGACTGTGTTTTTTCGTGAAAAAACGAAGGAGATCATTCTCCTTCGCTGTTTCAGATTCAGAGTGTTTCAAAAATCTCTTCGATTTCCTGCTTTGCTGCAAGGCCGGAATGAAATGCCGTCGCTCCGCCGCACGCTGTTCCAAGTTTCAGAGCATAAGCATAATCACCTGTTTTCAGCCAGCCGGCCAGGAAGCCTGCCACCATGGAGTCTCCGGCTCCGACCGAATTGACCACCGTTCCTTTGGCGGCCTTCATGCGGTGAATTCCGCCCTTTTCATCAAGCAGAAGGGCACCGTCTTTTGCCATGGAGACAAGCACATTCACAGCGCCTTTTTCCTGCAGCTTACGGGCATAGTATATGATGTCTTCTTCTGAAGAGATTTCAGTATCGAACATTGCGGCAAGCTCGAGGTTGTTCGGCTTGATCAGAAACGGTTTATATTTCAGAATCTTCAGAAGAAGATCCTTTTCCGCATCAGCAATAAACCGCACGCCTTCCGGCAGACACTCAATGATTTTTTCATATGTATCACTCTGCATGCAGGAGGGGATGCTTCCGGAAAGAATCAGGATATCATCTGCCTGCAGCTTTCTGATCTGATTTTTCAGAGTTTCAAAATCTGTTTCCGTGATCAGAGGACCGGTTCCGTTGATTTCGGTTTCTTCATCCGATTTCATTTTGACATTGATTCTCGTCATACCTTTTTCAACGGTAATAAAATCTGAAACAATTCCCATCTGATTCAGACCGTCGCTCAATGCTTTTCCGGTAAAACCGGCAATAAAGCCGAGGGCAGTGCTCTCTTGATCAAGTTCACGGAGAATGGTTGATACATTGATTCCTTTTCCGCCGAAGTAGATGTTTTCTGACTTGTTGCGGTTGATTGATCCGGGTCTGAAATGATCAACCTGAATGACATAATCCAAAGCAGGGTTCAATGTGACTGTATAGATCATGGATGAATACCTCTCTTACCGATATTTTAATATAATTCTGCCCGCATTGTCATGGAGCCGATCG
>JAUNEN010000014.1:52660-55713 GCA_030525525.1 Erysipelotrichaceae bacterium | reverse complement strand
AAAATAAAATTCAAGAGAGGGGAATACCTATGATTTCACAGTTGAACAGTGTGCCGCTGTATCTGATCTGCGGCGGAATTGTTGCTTTTGTGGCAACTGTATGTATTGTCTTCATGATCCGTGCATACAAAGCAGGAATTGCGATTGGCATGGATCCCGCAAAACTCAAACGGACACTCACCTCCAGCATCACATTTTCGGTTTTGCCAAGTGTCGGCATCCTGCTTGGCGTTATTGCACTTTCGGGGAGTCTAGGCACACCATGGCCCTGGCTCAGACTTTCAGTCATCGGTGCCCTGCATTATGAAACACAGGTTGCCCAGGCAGCTGCCGAGCAGGTTGGATTAACAACATTGAATGCGGCAGAGATGACACCCTCAGCCTTTGCAACGATTGCACTTCTGATGAGTGTCTGCATTATGTGGGGAATGATCCTTTCCTTTTTCTTCAACAAAGGCTATCTGAAAAGATTCTCAGGCAAAAAGCAGGAAGAAAAGAAATCAAAAGGAAGCTTCGGTGACGCTGCAATGAGCGCCATGTTCATAGGTCTTGTTTCGGCATACATCGGCAGCTATATCGGCGGCTTTGTCTCAGAAGGAGGCCTCTTTACATTCAAAGGCGATCTGACACCGATCATTGTCGCTCTTGTCTCGGCGGCTGTGATGGCCTGCTTAACTTATCTTGCCGAGAAAAAGAAGATGGTTTGGCTGGAAAGCTTCTCGATTGCCTTAAGCATGATGGCGGGAATGCTTGCCGCAATCCTGTTCTAGGAGGTTGTCATGAAACGCGAAGAATATCTTGAAAAATACAATGCCACAACCCATATCCTGGGACGCATTGCATCACTTGCTACTTTGATTCTTTTGCTTGGTGCGCCGTTTCTGATCGGTTCGATCCTTGGTGCACTGCCTGATCTTTCGGCTGCTTTCAAAGGCTTTCTTTCAGTCGGAATCATCTGGACGGTATCAAGTGTTGTTGAATTTCTTGTCTATACCCCGATGCTTGGGGCAGGCGGAGGGTATCTGGCCTTTATTACCGGAAATCTCATCAACATGAAAATACCGTGCGCAATGAATGCAAGGGAAATTGCGGATACACATACCGGAACTGCTGAAAATGAGATCATTTCAACACTTTCGATCGCTGCATCTTCCCTCACAACCATCGCCGTGCTTGCACTCGGAGTTCTCTTTCTTGTGCCGCTTCAGCCGGTTCTTCAAAGTGAAGCCCTGCAGCCGGCATTTGCAAATGTTGTACCGGCACTCTTCGGAGCGATGGCATATCAGTATTTCAGACGCAATATCAGACTTGCATGTGTGCCTTTAACAATCATGACGCTCTTATTTGTCTTTGTGCCTTCATTAATTTCACAGACAAGCATCATGATCATTCCGAGCGGCGCAATCACAATCGCTCTTGCTTATTACTTATGGCGTAAGAAGGGAGGAGAATCATGAAATATATCGGCTGGTTTTTGCTTGTTCTTCTTGCACTCATTCTGGTGCTTGTATTGATCGCAGTCATAAGGACACTTCTGACACCTTCAAAGGTTTCGGAATACAAAGCACCTGCCGCAGATGAAAGATCTCTTTCCTATGCGAAGAAGCTTTCCGAAATGATTCAATGCAATACGACTTCCTATGACAGTGTGGTTGATTACGAACGCTTCCATGCATTTCATGAACTGCTTGAAAAGCTCTTTCCGCTTGTTCATCAGAATCTTGAGAAAACAGACATCGACGGCAACCTGCTGTTTTACTGGAAGGGAAAAAGCAGTGAGAAACCGATTGTTCTGATGAGTCATCAGGATGTTGTCCCGGCCGAAGGAAAATGGATTCATGAACCGTTTTCCGGTGATATTGCGGATGGCAAAGTCTGGGGAAGAGGTGCATCCGATACCAAGTGCTCCGTCTTCGGTTTCTTTCAGGCAGTTGAAGAATTGCTGAAGGAAGGTGTGACTCCTGAGCAGGATATTTATCTTTCTTCTTCCTGCACCGAAGAGTGGGCAGGTGATGGATGTCCGAAGATTGTTGCGGAACTGAAACGAAGAGGTGTGAAGCCCTTTGTTGTCTGCGATGAAGGAGGCGGAATCATCACCGATCCGATCGGCGGCGTTCCCGGCAATTTTGCAATGGTCGGTGTCTTTGAAAAAGGCAAAGCGGATGTTCGCTTTACAGCCAAAAGCAACGGCGGCCATGCTTCGGCGCCGAAGAAAGGCTCCCCGATTGCAAGACTGTCCGCATTTGTCAATGATGTGGAAACACATGATCCTTTCCGGAAGAAGATGCTGCCGGAAGTGCAGTCCATGTTTGAAGAGCTCTCTGCCTATGCAAGCTTTCCTTTGAAACTGGTATTCGGAAATCTCTGGCTGTTCAGGCCGCTTCTTGAAGCATTCATGCCGGCGATCAGTGCCCAGGGGACGGCGATGTTAAAAACAACGATTGCCTTCACGATGCAGTCAGGCTCCGATGCTTATAACGTCATGCCCCAGCAGGCGACACTTGGCGCCAATATGCGCTTTATCCCGCATCAGGGAAAAGATGAAAGTCTTGCGATCATCCGGAAGAAAGCAGAAAAATACGGGCTTGAAACAGAAGTCTTCCATGCGGCAGATGTATCAAAAGCCACCGATATCAACGGCGAAGGATTCAGCTATGTGAAAGAGCGCATCAAAGAAACATTTCCCGATCTTCCGGTATCTCCCTATGTCATGACCGGTGCCACCGATGCCCGTTTCTATCAGGATATATGCGACAATATTGTCCGCTTTGCACCGGTGATCTACGGCCCCGAGCAGATGGCGGGAATGCATGGCCTCAATGAAAATATCGAATACAACTGCCTCTCAGGATGCGTTGATTTCTATAAAAACATGATCCTCAGAGCAAAATAAAACCATATTCATCACATCAGCCATCTGATAATATTTAGTCAGCAGCAACTGAAAATCAGAATAGAAAGAACAATTATGCAGAAAAGAAAATTTAGGAGAATTGTTTTTTTGCAGTGCACTTTGTGCACTGGTGCTCTCGTCCTGCGCAGCACCTGAGCAG
>JAUNEN010000014.1:36781-52560 GCA_030525525.1 Erysipelotrichaceae bacterium | reverse complement strand
TTTTTGCAGTGCACTTTGTGCACTGGTGCTCTCGTCCTGCGCAGCACCTGAGCAGGGTGAATAACAAAATCCCGGAGAGTCTGCATCCAAAACGGAATATCCGGTATTTCCTTTTGATTTTGTCAGTCCCGAATCAAGTGAAGAATATCAGTTAACATATACAGATAACATCAAATGCGGTATTGCCGTCATCAAAGCAACTGGAATCAATGCATATAAAGATGAAACCGAAGCATACTTCCCGATTGTTCCGGCAAAAGCAGTGATCCTGGATGCATCATCTACCGGAACAACTGTGAATGTCACACTTGAAGATCAGAGTGAATCAGGTTTATCAGGCTATAAGGTGCGCTTAAGAGAAAAGGAAACGGAAGAATGGACAACCGTTAAACTATCAGCGAACCAGACAAAAGCAGAATTCAAAAACCTGAAAAAGGGAACTGAATATGAAATCTCTGCATGCGGCTATATTAATACAAGTGAAGCAGCTGAGAAATACTGGGGCATTGAAACAGAATATAACGGCATTGACAGCGATATCAAAAAAGTCACCTGCAATTAAGAGCAATCAGACAAGTGCGATGGAGAATCACCCGGAAGGGGAATCTCTTTCGCACTTTTTCTGTCTGATGCGGTATCATATTGCGTGAATACAGGAGTAAACAACATGAATTGCGAAAATCTCATACAGTTTCTTTCTTCTTCACCGACCGCCTGGCATGCGGTGGATACAGTAAAGAATACACTTACAGAAAATGGATATGCAGAACTGAAGGAATCAGAAAAATGGCAGATTGAACCATGCGGAAAATACTTTGTCAGACGCAATGATTCGTCTCTGATCGCATTTGAAATTCCTGAGAAAGGCTTTGCGCCGTTTATGGCGGCAGCCGCTCATACGGATTCTCCGTCCTTCAGAATCAAGCCGCATCCTGAAATGAAGGGCAGCGGTGCCGTGCGCATCAATACCGAAGGCTATGGCGGAATGCTCTGCCATCCCTGGTTTGACAGACCGCTTTCATGCGCCGGCAGAATCATGGTGAAAACAGAAAACGGATTTGAAAGCAGACTGTTCAAATCGGAACAGGATCTTTTCATGATTCCAAGCCTTGCGATTCATATGAACAGAGGCGTCAATGAAAATACATCCCTCAACAAGCAGAAGGATCTCATGCCGCTGTTTGCAATGGAAAGCAAAGAAGAAATCAAACTTTATGATGTGATTGCCAAAGAGGCAGGTATCAAATCAGAAGACATCATTGACAGTGATCTTCTGTTGTATGTCAGAGAAGAACCGCGTGTCTGGGGAGCAAAGAAGGAATTCATCTCCGGACCGCATCTTGATGATCTTTATTGTGCATGGGGATTAACAAACGGCATGATTGCCGCAGACAATTCCAATGCGATCAAGGTCCTTGCATTATTTGACAATGAAGAAGTCGGCTCCCTGACAAAGCAGGGTGCATATTCCACATTCTTCTATGACACACTGAAGCGGATCTCAATTTCAATGGGAAAAGATGAAGAAGACTTCCTGATGGCTCTTGCGGAAAGCTTCCTTGTTTCAGCTGACAACGCTCACGCTGTTCATCCCAATTATCCGGAAAAGATCGATCCGACAAACCAGCCGAAGATCAACAGCGGTATTGTGATCAAATTCAACGGCAACCAGAAATATACAAGCGATGCTTTCTCTGCATCAGTGATGAGAAGTGTATGCGAAAAAGCCGGGGTTCCGGTACAGGAATTCGTCAACCGCTCCGATATGGCAGGCGGCAGCACCCTCGGCAATCTTTCCAACGTGCAGGTTTCACTCAATGCGGTTGATATCGGTCTTGCCCAGCTGGCAATGCATTCATGTTATGAAACAGCCGGTGTTCAGGATGGCGAATATCTTGTAAACGCGATGAAATGCTATTACGGAAGCGCAATCCGTAAAAACGGAAACAGAATTGAACTGTTATAAAAAAGGAGATATTTCACAGAATAACATGTTTCTGCGGAATATCTTTTTTCTATGCTTTTCATGCCTGCAGCTTCTCTGTATCCAGCAGCTTCCAGTGAGCCGCTTCATGAACAAGCTCCATCTGCAGAATAATGATGCGGGATGAAGTCATGAAGAAGTCGCAGATCAATGCAAGAGTCGAAGCCATACCGAGACAATCCTGTGATACATGGAACTGTGCCAGGATGACACTCAGACCGATTAATGTGCCGCCTGATACGGGAGGCAATGCAAAGGCGATGATGGTGATCAGCAGCCAGGCACTGACAAACCAGAAGGGAGTCACCTCAATCCCGCTGTATTCAGCCAGGAAGTAAAGGATACCGATATATCCGCCGCTCATCGTAGATGCATTGAGAATCATCTGAAGAGGTGTGCCGAAATTGCTTAACTGCGGATCGATGCCTAATGCTTTTTCATTTTCATCAAGGATGGTTCCGAAGGCGGCAGTTGAGGAAGCTGTTGTAAGTCCGATCAGATACCCCGGCATCACTTTTTTGAAAAGCTTTGGCAATGATACCTTATGACGCAAAGATACGGAAAGAAGGGATAAGAATAACAGCAGTGCGCTCATCACCATGCATAAAACAAGCGGCTTCCAGATTGTTCTGAAGATATCCATTCCGTTTTCCCAGAACATCATTGTCAGAGAAGAGAAAACATAAAGCGGCAGTAATCCGCAGATACCTGAGATCAGTCTGATGATCACCGCATTGAACTGAATCAGAAATTCCCGGAAGCGCTCAGTCTGTGAGCCGAGCATGACGGCAGTTGCGCCGATTGAGACTGCCATAAAGACAATCTGTAATGTATTGCCGGTCTGAAAGGGAGTGATCGGATCTTTCGGTATGATTGCGAGAACCATATCGATCACTGAAGATAATTCACTTGCACCGGATGAAGTTCCGTAACGGAATGAATAGAACGGAATCATCAGGGCTGCATAGATTGCTGCACCGCCGAAAGAACTCATCACCGTTCTGCCGATCAGATAGCCGCCCATCCTGCTGAAGTCGGAAATGTTGCCGATGCCGCAGATTCCGGCAATGACGGAAAGAAAGACAAGGATGCCGGCAAATGTTCCGAGCAGATTCATAAATACCGATGCAAAGTTGCTGAATATCCATGTGTTCAGAACATTTGTCATCACTTCAGGCAGCAGCGGTTTGGCAAGTCCGAGAAGCACGGCCGCCGCAAATGCAAACAGCATCCAGAATTCACTTCTGATCTTGTTGCCGGGAATCTTCAGCCTGAGTTCATTTGTGCCGTGTCGGTAATGCCACTCAGGCATCAGGCCGATCTGCGCCAGCAACTGACCTGTCCATGCGTCTGTTTCTTCCTGGGCAACAGGGTTGTAGGAGTCTCCGGTATAGTGAACGCTGAGATGGGTTGTGCCAAGGCGTTTGCAGAGAGACAAAGTCACTTTGATCCTGCGGTCATAGTGAACGCATAAATCTTCCAGCAGATCTTCCATCGCAAGCCTTAAGCGTGTGATGTTTCTCTGATCTGTTTTCATTTCTTCCAGCCAGATCTGCAATTGATTTGAAATCTCATCAACGCCGGCTACATCAAGAAGAATGTCTTTCAAAATATTCTTTGCCATATGTCTCTCCTCACGAAAAAAACGTTTTGTTTTGTTTTGTTCCGTTATGATTGTTTTCCGGTATCTGTCGTCAAAACCATTATACGCTCTCAATCGCATGCCCACACGTCTCTTGTGCAAATCTGAGTTCAGAACATCTGCAAAGATCGCTGTAGATGATTTCAACTGTATGTAATACAATGAATTGGAAAGCGACATTTTATTGCCGGAGGTCTTCAGCATGGATTCAAAAGAAAATGATAGTCTGACTTCGTATGTGAAGGAGCTTTGTCCTGAAACATTCATCTTCCCGGTTTTTCTTCTGGGATTTTTCATTGTATTTGTATCGCAGATGGGTTTGGCCAATACGCTCAATACAATGATGAACACCGCCTACAGGCTTCTGATTGATACCGTTCTTTACATCACGGCAGTCTGTGTACTCATGGGTGCGGTTTCTTCACTTCTGTCAGAATTCGGTTTTGTATCGCTTGCCAATTATATTCTTCAGCCGCTCATGAAACCGGTGTTCGGTCTGCCCGGGGCAGCGGCGCTCGGTGTCGTTACAACATTCCTCTCTGACAATCCGGCGATTCTTGCCTTAACCGAAGACAGGCGTTTCCGCCATTGTTTCAGAAAATATCAGTTTCCCGCATTGACTAATCTAGGCACTTCGTTTGGAATGGGACTCATTGTATGTACATATATGTACTCACTTTCCCCGACCATGGGCGTTTCACTTGGCACGGCAGTTGTCACGGGACTTCTCGGTGCCGTGATCGGCAGTATTGTCAGTACCCGCCTGATGCTTGTGTTTACAAAGAAATATTTCGGTGATGAAGCGGATATTCTCTATGACAGGGAAGAAGGCGGAAGTATCCCTGAAGGCATGCGTCCGATCAGAAGCGGCGGCATCGGCAGCCGTATTATTGCGGCGGTTCTTGATGGCGGCAAAAGCGGCGTCAAAATGGGCATCAGTATTGTTCCGGGAGTACTCATCATCTGTACGATTGTAATGATGCTGATCAACGGACCTTCGGAAACAGGCGTCTATACAGGTGCAGCCTATGAAGGAATCAGACTTCTTCCTATGCTTGCTTCGCATGTTGATTTTATTCTCAAACCCTTATTCGGTTTTTCTTCCCCCGAAGCAATCGGTGTTCCGGTCACGGCGCTTGGCGCGGCAGGGGCAGCACTCAGCTTAACTGCAAATCTTGCTGAAAAAGGAATGCTGAAGGCAGGTGATATTTCAGTCTTTACCGCTATGTGCATGTGCTGGAGCGGATATCTCAGCACGCATGCTTCCATGATGGATTCACTGGATTGCAAGCCGCTCATCGGCAAGGCAATTCTCTCCCATACAATCGGCGGAATTGCGGCAGGGATGGCTGCGCACTGGCTGTTTGTATTGCTTTGAAATGATATAAACACAGCTTCATCAGAATTTGATGAGGCTGTTTTACAAAACCGACATTTGTCATAACCTGCGTATCTAGAGTATATTTGAGTTAATAGAAATCGAGGACATCTCATGAAAAAACAAAATCCGATCATTCGTTTCACGGCTGTTCTGTTTTGCGCATGTTTACTGTTACTGACCGTATTTCTTCTGAGAGCTCCGGCTTTTGCGGAAGATGAACCGGTACCTGATCATTCTGTTCCGGTTGTCACAGTCAGAATTGATGAGTCGCAGGGGACGATTGAAGAAATGCTGGCAAGTCCTGATCATACTGTCAATTGCTACGGCACGGTGTCAATCGAAGTTCCGGAAGGATTTCACTATTGTGATTATCCGGATCTTGAGTTGAAGAATTATGAGAATCTCAAAATGAGCATCCGGGGAAGGGGAAACTCCACCTGGAATCAGAAGGATAAGAAGCCTTTCAAGATCAAGCTCGACAAGAAAGAGGATATCTTCGGCTTCGGCAAAAACAAACACTGGGTGCTGCTGGCCAATGCATTTGATGAAACACTCATCCGTAACAGAATCACCTACTGGCTCTGTGAAAAGCTCGGCTTTGAATTCACACCGCAAGGCGTTCCGGTAGATCTGGTCATGGTCGGTGATCAGTATGGCGAAAAGTATCTTGGAAGCTATTATCTCAGCGAGAATATCAGAGTCGATGAGAATCGTCTTGATATCGGTGAACTGGAAGAAACGGATACAGAAATGCCTGATATCACAGGCGGATATCTCATCCAGAATGCAAGACAGGTTGAAGAAGGTTCCTACAATCGCTTCAATACGACACGCGGGGAAGCGTGGGCAAATGATACGCCTTCCTTTGATCCGCGTGATGACGGCTATGAGAACGATGCACAGAAAAACTACATCCGCAATCATATCAATACTGTCGAAGATGCGATCTATGCCGGAGGTGAAGAATACCGTGAACTGCTCGATGTTGAATCAGCTGCCGATTATTGGCTGATCAATACACTGGCCATGAATCTTGATGCCTACGATACCGGCAGTACATATATCTATAAAAAACGCGATGTGGATGGCGTCACGGGCAAAGTATACTGGGGACCGGTATGGGACTTTGACTATGCCTGGGATGAAGGTGAAACCTATGAAGGCATGAGCGCAAAGCATTCATGGATGAAGCCTTTATTCACCGACCGCTCAGAAGGCGGATTCATTGAAGCTGTTCTGAACAACTGGCCTTCTCTTAAGGAAAATGCAGAATATGTGATTGAGGATGGCGGACTTCTTGATCAGTATTATGAAGAAATCAGACGGTCTGCCGAAAATGACCGGCTGATCAATCCGGATGAAAAAGAAACGGGTGGCTTAAGCTACAAGGAAAATGTCGAAGAATTAAGAACATGGATCAGAAACCGAATCGACTGGCTGGATGCCAATATCGCATCCATCGATCAGATGGTTCATTCGATCACCTACATCATTGAGGGGGAAACTGCCGCAAAGGAT
Source organism: Erysipelotrichaceae bacterium (assembly GCA_030525525.1). GTDB lineage: Bacteria > Bacillota_I > Bacilli_A > Erysipelotrichales > Erysipelotrichaceae > Bulleidia. The sequence goes on along the minus strand of JAUNEN010000014.1, from coordinate 46,035 downwards.
TATGCAGAAGGAGATCAGGAAGTTCTGATTCTGCCGCTGGAACCTGAAAAGGAAGGATATATCTTTACCGGCTGGGTTGATCAGGATGGCAATAAAATGGAGTTCAGTGTTTCAACAGATCATGATCTGATCCTGACTGCTCAGTTTATTGAGGAAAGCGAAGCACCTCAGGCAACCGATATTCTCTTTTCCAAAAATCAGGATGTCATTCAATTCGTCGGGGACGGGATGCGGTATGATATGGAATGGTTTGTCTATCCGGCCGAAGCCTATGACCGGAGTGTCAGCTTCGCAAGCAGCGATGAAAGCATCGCCGAAGTCGATGAATCCGGAACCGTATTCATTCATTCTCCCGGCACTGTCATCATCACAGTCACAGCAGCCAACGGCATCAGTAAAGATTTCACATTGATCATCACCGAAGATGAGCCGGTACTTCCCAAATCCATCATTCCCGATCATGAAGTGATTCATATGACACCCGGTGAAAGCACATATATCACGATGCATACCGAACCTGCACTTGCCAGAATCGATTCATATGAATTTGCAAGTGAGAATCCTGAAATTGCCGATGCAGGCTTCTACGGCATTGTCAAAGCCAATGCCGTCGGTACAGCACGCATTCACATCAGGAGTGAGACTTATGTCGGTGAAGAAACACATACATGCGATGCATATGTCACCGTGATTGTTTCCGAAACACCGTTTGTGCCTGAGTACAATGTTGTTTCAGGAGGAAACACTGAATGGCAGAAAGGCTCTGGAAAAGAAATTGTCATCACCGTCAAGCGGAATGAAGAAGATGAAACATGCTTCTCACATTTCAAAGGCATTGAAATTGACGGCAAAGAACTTGCCGGAGATACCGATTATACAGCTGCTTCCGGCAGTACAGTCATTACGCTCAGTTCTTCGTGTCTGAAAAAGCTGAATGAAGGTGAGCATACTGTCACCATTTTCTTTGATGACGGAAAGGCTGAAACAAAGATCATAGTCCGTAAAGCAGATCAGAAGCCTGCCAAAGCACCTGATACAGGCGACCGCAATTCTGCGTCAGTATGGATCTCTCTGATGCTTGTTTCACTGATGATTTCTGCGATTGCATTCAGATTCAGATATCGTTTTTCAAAATAAAACACATTCAGAATGAATGAAGACAGAAGAAAAAGTCCCTGCGTGGACTTTTTCTTTCGGATTTCAGCTTTCAGTTTCAAAGAAGCGAACAGATTTTCTTTGAAAGAGCCATGATCGTCAGGATCAGCGGATTGCCCATTGCCTTCGGAAGAATTGCCGCATCTGCCACATACAGATTGGCAGGGAGAACTGGATCATGAAGTGTCTTCGCTGTCTTTTCATTTAGCTGCAGCATCCCGCCGGGATGACCTGCATTGAGTTTGCCGAGAAACTGCTTTTCTCATATTCCGGTGATCATTGAGCGACATCTGCTTGTCAATCTTCTGTGAAGTGACATCTCCGGTTTCTTCATCTGCCAGTTTGATCATGATCGAGACTATATCATTCATCGGCATTTTCCAGTTTTTGTTGAAGAAGAATGACAGATAGTCCATATAAGGGGAAATAATATATCCGTCCTGCTGTGAGATGAAGGGCATCAGAATCTGATGTTCCTGATGGATGCCTTCCTTTCTTCCGGTAACACAAAGCACCGGATCCACAAAATAAAAACCGCAGGTCAGTTCATGAACACAAACGGATCTGCGGTTTGATGCTGATATGATGACAGGTGCACAGAATCAGAGATTTATTTGACGGCGGTTTCGAATTTGTATTTGCGGTCGTACAGCAATGCGGCAAGCAGGACAACAAAGCAGGAACCGGCATTATGAACAAAGGATGCGAGCAGAAATACGCCGCCGACAAGCGTCATCAGCCAGCCGGCCAGAAAGTCGTTGATTTTTTTGATCATGAATCCCTCCTGTTGAAATACACTTTCATAAAGTGTATATTTAATTCAATACCGAACAACATGTTCGATTATGATTATATTGTTTTGTTAAGAGGAAAAAAGAAGCAGATCTGTTCAGATGTCCGTTACCGGACAAAAACAGCAATCTGTTCGGGAGGGATGAGATGGATCGCCGTCAGAGAAAAACAAGACAGTCGGTATTCGATGCTTTTACCAGACTGCTCGAACAAAAAACATATGCAGGTATTACGGTACAGGATATTATCGATGAAGCAGATATCGGACGCAGTACATTTTATGCGCACTTCGAAACAAAGGATGATCTGCTCAAGGCATTATGTTCGGAAATCTTTGAACATGTTTTTGCCGAGAAGCTGTCAAAGGAAAGCACACATGATTTCTCTGCCGGCAGTAAAGATCTTCATGCAGAGTTAACGCATATGCTGTATCATCTGCGTGACAGCAGCAGATATATCAAACGCATTATTTCGTCTGAAAGCGGAGATATGTTCATGGCATATTTCAAGGATTATCTGAAACCGGTATTTGAAAGCGAGCTGCGGAAGATTCAGATCGGTGTTCCCGAAGAATATCTGCTCAACCAGACTGTCTGCGGGTTTGCCGAAACAGTCCGCTGGTGGATGGATCATGAGAACTATTCGCCGGAAGAAATCTGCGGATTCTTCTTAAGCACAATGCCGTTTGAAAAGTGAAGGGTATTTCATATCATACTTAAAAAGATCCTGCTTCATCATTTGAGGCAGGATCTTTTTAAGAATAACTGATTATTTTTCCGGCTTCTTTCTGTCTTCCATATGAAGATCAAGCCACTTTAATACATGCTGGATATAAGTGTCCCAGAAGATCCAGTCATGAATTCCTTCGCCATCTTCATAAACAACATCTGCACCGGCTTCTTTCAGGGCTTTGGCAATGCTGCGGTTGGCTTCGAGAAGAACATCCGAGAGACCGCAGGCAATATAGAAGTCAGGGAAGCTGCGGGAAGGGTCTTCCTGAATCTGCTTCATCAGGAAGCGTGGATTCCGTTCACTGTTTTCGGTTTCATCAAGATTGCCGAAATTGCGTACTTCACCGATTGTATTGCCTTTTGTTTCAACCCACTCACGCGGGTATTCGTAGAAATGAAGAGCGCCTGAAAGAACTGCGACTTTGGAAAAGACTTCACTGTATTTCAGTCCGTTGCGGCAGGCGCCGAAACCGCCCATCGAGAGACCGCCGATGAATGTATCTTCTCTCTGATCCGATAACGGGAACATTTCTCTCGTGATTCTGACAAGTTCATTTCCGACATATTCTCCATAATCACCGAGGCATCCGTCTTTGACAAGGATATCCAGATAGAATGAATTGTCTCCGGAAGGCATGACAACAGCCAGTCCCATGTTTTCAGCCCACATGCGGATTCTTGTATTGTGAAGCCAGCCGTTGAGATTGTCTGTCAGTCCATGAAGCAGATACAGAGTCGGGTAGGGACCTTTGAATTTTTCAACCGGAAGGATGACGTTGAACTGTACGGATCTTTTCAAAGCTTCGGATTTGAAATCAACCTGAAATAATGCCATGATGTTTACCTCTTTCTCTTTTTTCATCTTAATTGTTTTCATACGGAATGAAAATATGTAAATGACTTCAGAGACTTTTGGAAAAGCCTTCATAATCCATTTCTTTTTCTTTTCGGCTCTTCTTGTATATAATCTAAAGGACAAATACGGAGAAACATTATGAGCAAAGCTGATATAGAATTTATCAACATGTGCAGAGATATCCTTGAAAACGGCACATCGACAGAAGGACAGAAGGTCAGACCGCACTGGCCGGACGGAACACCTGCCTATACAATCATGAAGTTCGGGGAGATCAACCGCTTTGATCTGCGGGAAGAATTCCCGATGTTAACGCTGCGCAAAACAGGAATCAAGAGTGCAACCGATGAAGTTTTATGGATCTGGCAGAAGAAATCAAACAACATCAATGATCTCGGTCCCCATATCTGGGATGAATGGGCTGATGAAACAGGCTCCATCGGAAAAGCCTATGGCTGGCAGATGGGCGTCAAACATTCCTGCAAGGATGTGAAGGATGAAGGTCTTGTGAATGCATTCCCTGCATATTATGAATTTGCAGAAAATGAAGAAGGGGAAGAAATCTTCAGAGACTCAGAAACAGGCCGTATTGCGGCAGTGAAGAAAAACGGCAGATGGCATATGGATCAGGTTGACAAGGTGATCTATGATCTTAAGAACACACCGTTCTCAAGAAGAATCATGACAACCATCTGGAATCCGGAAGATCTGGATGAAATGCATCTGCAGCCCTGTGCCTACAGCGTGACATTTGTTGTCAGCCAGGAATCAGGAAAAGAGAAGCTCACACTGAACATGATTCTCAATCAGAGAAGCCAGGATGTACTTGCGGCATGGGCATGGAATACATGTCAGTATGCTGTTCTTCAGCATATGATTGCCCAGGTATGCGATATGGAAGCGGGAGAGTTCATCCATGTGGATGCCAATGCCCACATCTACGCGCCCCGTCACATCCCGGCAATCGAAGAGTTGATCAAACGCACACCGCAGCCGGCACCTGAATTCTGGCTTGATCCGGAAATCAAAGATTTCTACCGCTTCACAAAAGACAGTGTTGCCTTAAAGAACTATCAGGTGGCAGGTGATCAGATCCGCAATATTGAAATCGCCGTATAAGGAGAAGAATCTATGAAAGCTATCGCAGCAGTCGATCAGAACTGGGCAATCGGCAACAAAGGACAATTGCTTGTCCATATTTCCGAAGATATGAAAAACTTCCGCCGTCTGACACAGAACAAAACAGTCATCTACGGTCGAAAGACACTGGAAACATTCCCGCATGCCCGTCCTCTTCCCAAACGGGAAAACATCATCCTTTCCAGAAATCCGGATTACCTCGTGGAAGGTGCGAAGGTTGTTCATTCCGTTGAAGAACTGAAAGAAATCCTTCCTGAAAATACGGATGACGTCATTGTCATCGGCGGCCACAGTATCTATCATGCACTTCTGCACTTATGCGATGAATGCATCATCACAAAGGTTGAGAACACCTATGAAGCGGATACCTGGTTCCCGGATCTTGATGAAGATCCTGAATGGGAACTTGCCGAAAGAGGAGAAGACAGAGAGAGTGAAGGGCTGATCTTCCACTTCGATACATACAGAAGAATTCAATGAGAAGCGCCGCAGGGCGTTTTTCTTTCATGTGAGCAGAAGACGGATCACATGAAGATGGATTTAAACTGTAAGGAATATAATGAAGGCGGAAGGATCCGTACATATGGAGGCTTTTTATGAGTGAAAAGAAACAGAAAAAATCAGATGATCTTCGCGCGCGGATCGGCGATCTTGCTTATGAAGTGACACAGAACAGCGCAACCGAAAGAGCCTATACGGGAAAGTATGACCGTTTCTTTGAAAAGGGACTGTATGTGGATGTTGTCAGCGGTGAACCGTTATTCACATCCATGGACAAATATGATTCAGGCTGCGGCTGGCCTGCTTTTACAAAGCCGGTGAACACGGATGCAGTCAGAGAAAAAACAGATCTTTCTCATTTTATGATCCGTACGGAAGTGAGAAGCTCGCAAGCCGGTTCGCATTTAGGTCATGTGTTTCCTGACGGGCCGAAGGACAGGGGTGGATTAAGATACTGCATCAACTCTGCGGCTTTGCGGTTTATTCCTTTTGAAGATCTTGAAAAAGAAGGATATGGGGAATTCATTCATCTTTTCAATGAATAAGCAGACGGATCATGTCACTGCATCATCCTGAAGCAAAGAAGTCATTTGACATTTCCGGAAACTTTCTGAATCTGAATGGTTGACAAAGCAATCTGTCGCGCCATATGATTACCGAGGTATTAGGGAGTAGCTGGCGCAGATGCGCAACATGTTCCGTCAGTACGGGAATGAACCCCGGAATTTGTTCGAAGCAGCAAGACTTTTACTGCAGCATAAGCTGCGGTGAAAGTCTTTTTTTTTCTTTCTTGATGAACCGCTTAACAGCTGCTGATGAATATCAGATTTGTGTATTGAAATGATACAGAAGGGATAAAGGAGGGGATTAGATGAAAACCTTTGCGATTGTACTCTTTGCATTGATGTATGTCCTGATGATTACAAAGCCGAAATACAGACCGTTTTACGCTCTGTCAGTCGCGCTGATCTTTCTGATTTCAGGTATATTGCCGTTAAGCAGCCTTGTGTCGACAATCAACTGGAATGTATTGCTGATGATCTCGGGAACGATGATTATCGTTGATTACTTCATTGATTCACGCATGCCGAATCTATTGGCGGATATTCTTTTAAGCAAATCGAAGAATGTCATGTGGGTAACCATTCTGATGTCTCTGTTTGCCGGTGTGATCTCGGCATTCATTGATAATGTTGCGACTGTCCTGATGGTTGCGCCTGTCGGTATGGCCATCTGCAAAAAGCTGAAGATGAGTCCGGTCGGAATGATTCTTTCGATTGCAGTATCTTCCAATCTGCAGGGTGCTGCGACACTTGTCGGTGATACGACATCAATCATGCTGGGTGATTATGCAAAGATGAATTTCATGGACTTCTTCTGGATGAACGGAAAGCCGGGAATCTTCTTTGCGGTGGAGCTTGGCGCATTGGCAACTGTGCCTGTCATGATGTTCCTCTTCCGCAAAGACACAGCTCCGGTTTCCTCAAATGAAAGAACACCTGTCAATAACTACGTTCCGACATTCATGCTGTTACTGATGGTTGCGGCACTCATTGTTGCTTCATTTATCCCGCATACACCGGATATGATCAACGGCATCATCTGCTGCACACTGGCAGCTGCTACAATCCTGATTGATTATATCCAGACGAAAAAGAGCGACCATGCAATTGAAGCCATTAAAAATCTGGACTTTGAAACACTGGGGCTTCTGACAGGTCTCTTTGTGGTCATCGGCGGCCTGACAAACGTCGGGATCATCGATGACTTTGCAGGTCTCATCGTGAAGTTTGGCGGGAATAATATTTTCCTGCTATACACCATCGTTGTCTGGGGATCTGTATTAATCTCTGCATTTGTTGACAACATTCCGTATGTGGCAACGATGCTGCCGGTTCTGACAGCAGTCACCGCAACACTTGGAATTGAACCGTATCTTCTGTACTTCGGCTTACTGTCAGGTGCTACCTTAGGCGGCAACATCACTCCGATCGGTGCATCTGCCAATATCGCAGCTGTCGGAATGCTCAGAAAAGAAGGATATCAGGTATCGTTTAAAGAATTCATGAGAATCGGTCTGCCTTACACTTTAGTTGCAGTGATGACCGGATATCTCTATTTCTGGTTCCTCTGGAGATAATGAACAACGTACCGTCAGTCAGCGCCATCAGGTGAATGAAGCTGATAACGGAAAATAAGAAAACGGAAAGAGACATCGTTACAGGCATGATGAAACATTTCTTCACGCCTGGACCGATGCCTCTTTTTGTATCTTTTGAATAGCAGGAAATGTCTGATGTTTAATGCATGAAGTGAAACAGAATATATGTTCCAAGTGCCACTAAGCCCTGTGTCATGATGTTGCAGATTTCAATGAACCAGTGAACTCTTGCATCATATAAATCTGCCTTGATACCGGTCCGTACCAGTACAGCAAACAGTGCAATCGCAAGTGCGTAAAAGCAGACCGGCAGGATCATCTTTGAACTGACTGAGAGGAAAATCAGAGCCGCATAGATCAGCAGATACCCGACAGCTCCGGTCAGTACGGCTGCTGTATTGAGCTTTCCTGTCTTTCGGACAACCATGATCATCATGGCAATGATCGCTGCCGCAATTACGAAAGTCACTGCGGCCGAAAGGGAGAATACGGTTTTTAAGAGAATCAGTCCGGAGATCAGAATTCCGCTGTTGACAAAGAGAACAAGCGGCACCGGCATGACAAACTTCATGATGCCAAGCCCCACAATCAGCTTGCCGGTCGGGATGATATATCCGCCGATCAAAGATATGAGCATGCCGAGAAAACAGATGCGGTAATCAGCTGCCGGCATGATTTCCTTCATATTGTTCAGGACCAGCAGACAGGTGAGTGTATAGAAAACAGGATTCACATAATCGACCAGTCCGAGCGCGACGGAAAAATTGTCTGATTTCTTTTTCGGATCTTTGAGCATGGCTGATACCTCCGGTTGAATAATTCAATTATATTCCTGTGAGGAAATCATGAAACATTGAGAATTGTCGGTTCAGATTTTTGAGTGAAGCATATAAAAATGCAGACCTTTTTGATCTGCATCTTATCGCTATTCTTTACTGAGCAGATTGCCGATATCTTCGAAGATATTGACGTCTTTGACTGCGTTCAGCGGAATGTCGGAAGCACTTCTCCAGTACTCGCACATGTCATTGATGAAATCAATCCTCACTGATTCTTCTGTCAGCTCTTTACCTTCCGGTTTCAAACCTTCCTTCATCATCTCGTAATCCTTGATGAATGAGATCATGCGCCATTCAATATAATGTCTGTTGCGCATATGACGGAACCATGTTTCGTGATACTGTTTGATTTTGATGTATTTGTTGACCAGATAGGCAAAAATCACCGGAACCAGAATGACAGCGTAGAGATAGATATCATTCCATTCGCTGTCGCTGAGGATCCAGTCCTTTCTGTTGATCAGAAACAGCATCAGGAAGGGGATGGACAGAAGAACAAGCAGAACGAGCAGCTTGTAAAAGTAGAATTTTGTTTTGCTGGAATCTTCCTTATAATGCTCATACTCATAGGCCTGTACAAACAGTGCGAAGAATTTCTGAAAGAAGGGCTGTTTGTCAGCGAATTCTGAGTTGTTCTCTTCGGATTGCCAGATTTTTTTGAAATATTCAAAAAGTTCGCCTTTGATTGATTCCTTCTTTTTGACTCTGTCAGTTCCTGTAACGATTGCAATGACCAGGACGACAAACAGCGGAACAACTAAATTCATTGCAAAAATTTTAAAATTCATTTGATTACCTCTGTTGATTGATACAACACATCTGAGTGATCCGCATTCTTTGTTCTGCTGAAGTGAATCAGGTGCTGCTTTCCATAGTGATCATAATGGTTAAGATGCAGACAGTCAAAGTGTTTATGAAGTACTTTTTGTTTTTCTGTCCTATACTCAGACTGTGCAAAGTCTTTGAGCGGGCTCAGTCTCTTTTAAGCGCATAGAGATACAGAAACAGCACCATGAACAGCTCGCCGAACATACTGATGAAAAAGATCAGATCGGCATTTCCTGTTGCGGGTCCGAGGG
>JAUNEN010000014.1:35063-36681 GCA_030525525.1 Erysipelotrichaceae bacterium | reverse complement strand
CCGAACATACTGATGAAAAAGATCAGATCGGCATTTCCTGTTGCGGGTCCGAGGGCTGAGAAAACAAACATAATGAAGCCTGAGAGAAACAGATACGGTGTCTTCTGTCTGAGCCAGACAATCACGCCGATGATCATCATCGGAATGACTGTTCCGAATGACAGAATCATACTGATGAGATTCGCCCAGCCGGGTGTCGCTTCACCTGATACATATCTCACAACGCCAGCCATCTCTTTCAGCTCAAGTACCGTGCAGGCGCCTTCAGCCGCACCGGCTGCCATCAGTAAGCCTGTCACAATCCAGACAATCCGCATGACAGACTCTTTCAGATTCAGAGCATAACCGCAGACGGGAAAGAGCAGGGGAATCAATAATCCATGGGCAATAAAACGGACGGGACTGATTGCCGCAAGAAGATCACCGTTCAATGCTGAACCAAGGCCGATGATCAAAGCGTCTATGATCAATCCGATTGTTACAAGAAATGACAGAAGGGCAATCATCTGTTTTTTCTTCTGCCACTGCCTGAAAAGAAGGTAAGCAATGACTGCTTCCAGAATCACAATGCACCAGATCGCATAAGGACAGATACTCATGAAAAGATTGCGCATAAAAAAGCCTCCTTGCTTTAGCTGATCAGAACATCTGTTCAATGAATGTCTGATTCAGGATCTCTTCTGTTTGTTTTGTCAGAAACTTCTGCGCTGAACGATGGCAGAAGGATGTATATGTGCTAATTATACGGGAAAAGAGACAGTATGAGAAAGAAGAAAAGATCCCGTTTCTTTTGAAACAGGACCTTCTGTCTTTGTCAAACGATGGAAATATCAAGACTTCCGTTTTTGTGCCATTTTCTGAGCTTCAGGATAGCGAGTACTGTCAGAATGAACATGAATCCGATCATGAACAATGCCAGGAAAACGAAATCTTCAGTACGTTTCAGCAGATTGATCGAAAAGTCATAGACTGTATGGAGAAATGAGGCAATAAAGATTCCCAGTGCTGTATAAGCTCCTTTGCCTTTCACTTTTCCAAGCCCGTAGAAATAGCCGACGATCACTGCAAACGTGAAATGGAACGGCGTCAGGGAACGGAAGATTGCAATACCGATACTTCCTGCAGAATAACTGATATCTTCAGAAAGCTGGAAACCGACAGCCACAACCGCAAAGCAGATCAGAGCATCCAGCCATGTATGGACAACACCTTTTTTACGCATGACAATCTTAGCACCGAAGTATTTTGTAATTTCTTCAGCGAAGCCGACCAGCAGGAATGTTCTCACTAAACCGAGTAAGACCGATGTCACGGTAACGGCCTGACTTGTGTTATTCATTGAGTCAAGCACCTGCTGTGCAGTTTCGGCATTCAGCAGCATTTTGAACTGCTCGGGACCGATCTGAATGAGTAGCGCAATGAAGCCGCCGATCAGTGACAGAATTGCCGATATCACTCCTGCAAGGACGCCTGCGATCAGGAGTTTCACAAATGTATATTTCGGAAACGGATTCGTTTTTTTCATCCGCGCCATCCATACCAGCAGACCAACTGATACGGGAATTGACAGTAATATAGATAACATAATTGACCTCTTTTCTTCGCAATTATAGCATTC
>JAUNEN010000014.1:0-34963 GCA_030525525.1 Erysipelotrichaceae bacterium | reverse complement strand
TTGACAGTAATATAGATAACATAATTGACCTCTTTTCTTCGCAATTATAGCATTCTCAGAACTTAAAACGGATTTTGTTTATATCAACGGCAAGAAGATCCCATCCATAGCTTTAATCCAGACTGATGACTTCAAAAAGCTGACAGGTGATGATCCGATCACTGTCAGAGAGATGTTCGCAAATCAGGAATCCTATCAGATCGTCGAAAGACATTCCAAAGACGACTGACAATACAGAAACATATCATTCAGCCGGAGCGGGTCAAACCGCTCCGGTTTTCTTCTGTTCAATCCGGGCTGTTTCAAAGTCCCGTTTGCCGCACTGAATACGGTATAATGATCTCAGCTTCATATACCCGAAAACAACAACACAACAGCAAAGACTCATAGAAAAGACAGATATTTGTCTTTTTAAAGATGATGTCATTTTCTGAAACAATCACGGGTAATCAGAATCATATATTTTGAACCAGGAGGTCAGCTCATGCATACAATTGCTTTTCCGGATATTCCGGTCCCGATCCAGGGAATTGATGATGTCGTTGTGCCAAAGATGGTAAGAATCCGTCAGAATTATGCAAAGGACAGAATCGAAGACATTCCTTCCCATCTGAAACAGGAATTTGCAAAACATGATTATGCTTCTTTGACAAAGGGAAAACGGATCGCTGTGACTGTCGGTTCAAGAGGCATTCCCGACAATGCACTCATAGTCAGAAGTATCTGCGATCAGCTGAAGGAATGGGGAGCAGAACCTTTCATTGTTCCGGCAATGGGAAGCCATGGCGGAGGAACTGCCGAAGGCAATCTTGAAATATTAAGCGGTTACGGAATTACCGAAGAAAGCATCGGAGTCCCGATTCTTGCGTCCATGGATGTGGTGCAGATCGGAAATCTGAATGATGATGTAAAGACACCGGTTTATTGCGACCGCAATGCATATGAAGCGGATGGCATTGTTGTATACAACAAAGTCAAACCGCATACAGACTTCAAAGGTGAACATGAAAGCGGGCTTCTGAAAATGATGGCAATCGGACTTGCCAAGCATAAAGGCTGCTCAGCTCTGCATATGCGGGGATTTGATACATTTGCTGAAAACATTCCGAATTCCGCATCTGTATTTCTGGAAAAGATGAATGTGGTATTTGCAGTCGGTGTTGTACAGAATGCATATGATGATATTTCAGAAATCAGAGTTTATCCGAAAGAAAAGATCATGGAAGGTGACAGAGAACTCCTTGAAGAGGCAAGACGCCGTTTCCCGCGTTTTATGTTCGACAATATCGATGTTCTGATCATTGACCGCATCGGCAAGGATATCTCTGGGGAAGGGGCAGATCCCAATGTGACAGGAAGAGGCTTCATGCCTTATTTCAAGGATGACTTCCATACACACAGACTCTTTATCAGAGGACTCAGCGAACAGAGCCATCATAATGCATGCGGACTGGGACTTGCGGATATTACAACTGCAAGGTGTCTGAATTCCGTGGACTGGCAGAGCACATGGGTCAATGTCACAACGAATCTGATGATTGACGGCGGCAAGATTCCGTTCTACCGGAAAAATGATTTTGATGCACTCAGGACTGCCGTACGTACATGCCCGCGGATTGATTATGCAAAGGCAAGGATTGCAAGAATTCACGATACGCTCTCATTAAATGAATTTGAGGTTTCCGAACCTCTGGCAGAATCTTTGAAGAGTATTCCTGAAATTGAAATATTAAGTGAGCCTTATGAACTTCAGTTTGATGAAGAAGGGTTCCTGGAAGATTTTGTATGAGTGAAAGATTATTGATTCTTGCGGATGATCTGACCGGTTCGCTGGATACCGGTGTTCAGCTGGCTGTCAAAGGCTATCGGGTGAATGTGCTTGTACAGAATACGGGAATTCCGGGAGATTTCAATGAAGATGTACTGGTCATCAATACCGATTCCAGACATATCGAAAGCAAAGATGCCTATCGGATCATATATGAACTTGCAGAGCAGGCTAAGACTGTCGGTTTCAATCGTATTTATAAAAAAACAGATTCGGGACTCAGAGGCAATGTCGGTTCCGAACTAAGCGCATTGCTTGAAGCAGCAGGTGAAAAGACACTGTCATTTGTACCGGCATGGCCGAAAATGAACCGGATGACAAAAGACGGAATTCATTATGTCAACGGTCTGCCGCTTGCAGAAAGTATCTTTGCAAAGGATGTGATCAATCCGGTCAAAGAGAGCAGAATTGACCGTCTGATTCATCTTCAGTCAGATGTTAAAGTCTCTCTGAATCCGGAAAATGAAGAACCGGAAGGAATAGCGGTATATGACTGCAGCAGTGAAGAAGAGATGGAAAGACTGGCCGCAAAGATCTTTGCGGATTCTGACAAGCCACTCATTGCGGCAGGCTGTGCAGGATTGCTGGAAAAATATCCGGCATGCATCAAAGACAGAGACGTTGCATCTATAGGTGAAGGATTATATAGCGAGCTGCTCGTTTTATGCGGTTCGATGAATGAAGTCAGCGCAAAGCAATTGCAATTTGCTCAAAACAAAAATGCATACAGACAGCATCTGCCGGTATCAGAAATCCTTCGTGAGCAGTGGACTGAAGAAGACATGGAACACTTTGTAAATTCCTTTGTCCATGAAGCAATTGAACCTGTTTCCATCATCGATACGATGGATGATGCGGTATGCGAAGAAGATTTAAAAGAAAACGCTGCTGAAAGAATTGCAGAATATATGGGAAAGATCGCAGCAATTCTTATCAGACAGAAGATCCGTAAGACAATGATGATCATCGGCGGGGATACGCTGCTTGGATGTGTGAAAGCACTGGGAATTGAAACACTGAAACCGTTAAAGGAAATGGCACCGGGTACAGTGCTTGCAGAATATACAAATCATGAAGGAACCGGATATCTGATCACAAAATCCGGAGGATTCGGCGATGAAGAACTGCTTGTGTCACTGCAGAAGAAACTGGAGGAAAAGATGATATGAAGAAAAGACCGATCATCGGCATCACCATGGGTGATCCGGCCGGGAGCGGACCCGAGATTACAGTCAAAGCATTAAGCGATGCATCTCTTTATGAACGCTGCTGTCCGCTGGTTGTCGGGGATGCGAAGATTCTGGAACAGGCAAAGAAGTTTGTTTCTCATCCGGAAATCAGAATTCATTCAGTCACAGATGTCAGTGATGCATTATTTGAATACGGAACCATCGATGTATATCATCTGGATCTGATTGATGATGTAAAGAAATTTAAAATCGGCGAAGTTTCCAAAGAAGGAGGCAGAGCAGCCTTTGAATGCGTGCGCACGGTGATTGAGCTGGCAATGGAAAGGAAAATCGATGCGACTGTCACTAATGCGCTGAACAAAGAAGCGATGAACCTGGCACTTGCGGATGAAGGAAAGCACTTTGACGGCCATACCGAAATCTATGCAGTTTATACGCATACAAAGAAATACACGATGATGCTTGCCCACCATGACTTCCGGGTTGTTCATGTATCAACCCACGTTTCACTCAGAGAAGCATGCGACAGGGTGAAGAAAGACAGAGTTCTGGAAGTGATTGAACTGGCGTATCAGGCCTGCAGGAATCTTGGAATCGAACATCCGAAGGTCGGTGTATGCGGACTCAATCCGCATGCAGGTGAAAACGGTCTTTTCGGAAGGGAAGAGATCGATGAGATCATACCTGCCATCAATGAAGCAAAGGCAAAAGGAATCGATGCCATCGGACCGCTGCCGCCTGACAGTGCATTCTCCCAGATGAGGGGAGGATGGTATGACATCGTCGTATGCATGTATCATGATCAGGGACATATTCCCACCAAGACAATCGGTTTTGTATATGATCGTCAAAAACAGACATGGAAGGCAGTGGAAGGTGTCAACATCACACTCGGTCTGCCGATCATCCGCACATCCGTTGACCATGGCACAGACTTTGCGCATGCCGGCAAAGGCGAAAGCAATGAGTTAAGCCTGGTGAATGCGATTGATTATGCACTGCGCATGGCAGAGTGAAAAAGATCAATATCAGACGGATTCTGAGAGTCCGTCTTTTTATAACTGCAAAAATCTTCTGTAAGTCAGATCAATCAGAAATGCCCCAAGCGGCGCTGTAATCAGAATTGCGATGACAGCGACCGTCAGAACCGTATTTCCGCAGGCGAGTCCCATTGAAAGGGGAATCGCACCGATCGCAGCCTGAACGGTTGCTTTGGGTGTATATGCAATCATGCAGAAAAGCCTCTCTTTGAAGTTCAGCTTTGTTCCGGCTACACAGAGAGCGACTCCCAGAATACGGAAAACAAGAACTGCAAAGATCAGCAGAATGGCATTCACACCGGCATTTAAGGCATAGCTGATATCAACTGCAGCGCCAACCAGAACAAACAGGATGATTTCAGCTGCAGTCCAGAGTTTTGACAGTCCTTTTGAAAGATCAGCTGCTTCCGTTTCAGCTTTTGCGGCAAACATCATGCCCATTGCCATGACAGCAATTAATCCGGAAAAACCAACCGTACTGTTGATCAGATCTTCCGCAGTGACGAGCAGAAAAGAGACTGACAGAAACAGAATGATGATTTTCTCAATACTGAGATGAATCTTTGAAAGAAACTGATGCATCGCATAGCCAAGAACAGCACCCGCTCCGATTCCCAAAAGTATGGAAACAGGAATCCGCAAGAGACTGCCGATTTCAAAATGACCGCCGGCAGCGATTGATGTAAAAGAAGTAAACAATACAATGACAAACACATCATCGGCAGAAGCACCGGCAAGAATCATCTGCGGAATTCCCTGCTTCACGCCATAGCCTTCATCCATGATTTTAAGCATATGCGGCACAATGACAGCCGGTGAGACTGCCGCAATGACGGTTCCAAGAATCAATGAATCAAGAACAGACAGCCCAAACAGAACCGGTGCCGCCGCCAGCATTCCCGATATTTCAAAACAGGCCGGAACAAAGCACATCATAATTGCCGAACGTCCGACTTTTTTTAAATCCTCGAGTCTGAGATTCAGTCCGGCTCTTAACAATATGATGATCAGGGCAATCCTTCGAAGTTCTGACGAAATATTCAGAAGAGAGGGATCCAGCAGATTCAGACAGGACGGACCGAGCACAATACCGGTGATCAGCATTCCCATCAAAGGGGGAAGCCTGACCTTTGCACAAAGCTGACCTGCCAGCATTCCCAGAATAAAAATCATTGCAAAACTCAACAGCATCAAAATCATTCCTCCTTCATGAAGTGCAGAAGAAACAAAAAAGCTGATTCTTCTGCATGAAAAAACCATACAGACGTCATCAGCTTTCAAAAGCGGTTCGGGTCACCCCAGGGAGAACATCATTCCCGGTTATTAAGATAATATGATTTGCGTGTTTTGACAATCCAAAGACTTCACATCCGCATCAGCTCACTGCTGATACTGACGGGAAAAGACCTCATTTGCCTTCTGCAGCATCACCCAGTATTCATCATATGCCGGACTGAGTTTTCTCATGGCAGGGATGAAAACGGTGTTGTATCCCTGTTCCTGATTGAACTTTGTGAGCAGCTCCCTGAGCTTTGCGCCGGGTGAATTTCGCCATTCATCTGTCTGACTCAATTCAAGATATCGCTCAATCATTTCTTTGTTGTTTTCCATCCAGCTGTGCGGATCATTGACTGCGTTCAGAAGAGCTTCGTTTGTTTTGCGGAAGACTTCTTCAGAAGGCTCGGTATTCATTTCATCCAGACAGTTTTCCAGATCTTCCGGAATCTCCAGCTGTACGCTGTCAAGATAATCACAGACCGTACGCCAGGCATCTTCCTGCTCTGCTGTTTTTACAGGATCCTTCAGAAACTGTCCGAAATGAAGCGACAGATACTTACCCCAGAAACCGGGAAAAGCTTTTGTCAGACGGCCTTTCACAGACTCCCTGCATTCTCTTGCGGCTGCTTTGAGTTCCACAGCATTCCAGTCCAGAGATTCTGCAAGCTCTTTGAGAAGATCGTTCTGTTCTGTTCTTTTCTGAAGATCTTTTTTCTGATCTTCGATGATTTTCTGAAAGGCTGTACTGTCATCTTTTTCAAGCAGTATTCTGATATCTTCGACCGATACGCAAAGACTTCTTAAAAGAGAGATCTTTTTCA
Organism: Erysipelotrichaceae bacterium; assembly: GCA_030525525.1. GTDB lineage: Bacteria > Bacillota_I > Bacilli_A > Erysipelotrichales > Erysipelotrichaceae > Bulleidia. The sequence continues at coordinate 28,806 of JAUNEN010000014.1, read as the reverse complement.
GCTGATCAATATCATGATCAGAGAAAACTCTGTATCCGTTCTCAGATGGTACAGGGTTCAGCAGTCCTTTCTGACAGTAGTATTCAATTGCTTTTTTTGTTGTTCCGGATAACTGAGCGGCTTCATGAATATACATCATCATCACCTCCGCCTACACCATAAGCTGAACCCCAAGGGTGCAGTCAAGAGGTTCAGAAAAAATAAAACTGAGAGTGCGAAAAAGGGGAGGCATCTGACCTTTGAAAATATAAAAACTCCTTTCCGCATGATACATGTCAGAAAGGAGTGTCTCAGATTTTTCGGATTGTTATTTTGCAGAAATATCCATTGTACCTTCCGCACCTTTTTCAGCTGTGATGCGGATTGTATATTCGCCTGCGGGAACTTCAAAGTATCTGGCATCGATTGCAGTGAAGCTTTCTTCCATCAGCACTTTTGTTGTCGCATCGATCTCAGCGGGGAGTAATTCGATTTTGATTGTGCTGTGATCTGTCATATTGCTGCGGACGTAGAGTTCCTGGCCTTCAGCGATTGTGATATATCCCATTCCGCCTGCGTCAGCGGGTGCCTTTTGCGCTGTGACGGAAATTGTATTGTCGTCATTGTTTTCAACTCTGATGAAAGAGCTTCTTTGATTTGATACAGCAATCGCGATTGCAATCACTGCCGCAATCACAATTCCGATGATGATATAAAGTGTTTTCTTGTTTTTCATATTCTTATTTCCTCCTGAAATAACGCAGTCATTCATTGGCTTTTCAATACAGCCGTGTACCGCATCTTTCATGCATGATGCGGCTCGTTTTATTGTAATACAGTCTGCGTGATTGGAAAGTCCGGATGTTTCATCTTAATCTTTTCCTGTTTTGCTGATTCTGCCAATCCTGAATGAAAGATGAAGGGAAAAACATAAAAAAAGGGGAGATCTGATCTGAAAGAAAAAACTCCTGTTCCTTCAGAAACAGAAGCTTTTGGTTTAAACGATCAGAATCTCTTTTTGATAATCAGATCAACATCTGAGCGGGTGATTCTGACACTGACATCATCCGCAATACTGGAGACGATCGAACGGTCGAGTTCTTCCCAGGCCTGCGCTGCTTCGGTGTTTTTCTCCTTGGTGGTCTGTAATGCGGTTTTATATTCCTGCAGTGACCAGCTTGCAATTGTACCGTCCGCATTTGCATTCTTGAGCATGCCGAGATTCATGAGTGACGTCTGGGCAATCGGTTTGTCAACCTGGCTTGTGCGGATCAGCCATCCGATTTTAGCCATAAGTCCCATTGGTGCCGCATTGGTACCGCTGGAAGAAACGGCAAGCAGTTTCTGTCTCTGCACATCATCCGGATTCAGATGAGATTTGATTTGCAGGTAATAAGTATTTTTCTGACGGGCAATGTGATAATAGGCATCCGAATTCTGAAGAATGCTGCGCATCATTGTCAGTGCTTCTTCCGAGAGTAAGCGCAGACGGAGAACTTCTTTTCTGCTTAAACGGCAGTCATTTCCGAATTTCTCGGTTTTTTCAACTGCTTCCTTCATGCCGGTTCCGTCAGCCTTGATGATCATATCTTCGGTGATATAAGGCCTGCCGGCTCTGACAAGTTTTCCGCTGCCCTGCTTCACGGCAGGCTCAGGGTTCAGCACATTGACGTAGGTATAAGGAATTTCAATTCCGTTTTCATTGAGTGCCAGATCAACACGCAGATTGACATCTGAAGTCATCACTTCGGTAGGTACTTCTGCCGGGAAGTAGACAGTTGTTTTCAGCAGCAGGCTGCTTCCTTCGAAATCCATGAAATAGATCTGCGCATAATCCATACCGTAGTCTCTTTTGATACCGGGTACAGTGTATGAGGAGCTTTTGATCGCTTCCAGGATGACTTCCATTGCCTTTCTGACATCGCTGGGATAAGCGATATGGAAGGAGAACTGCTTTGCTTTAAGTCCTGACTGGTAGCTGTAATTGATGACTGACATCGCATTCAGCTTTGAGTTGGGAATGACACATACCGTATTATCAATAAGACTCAATGCAACATGGCGCATTGTAATATCTTTGACAATGCCGGCGGTTCCGTTTTCAAGTTCAATTCTGTTGCCGATTTCAAACGGCTTGTAAATCGTGATCATGAAACCGGCGAGGATATCCTTGATAATATCCTGGGCGGTAAAGGCAAGCACGGCAGTAATGACTGCGGTTCCGCCAAGCAGTGTTTTCCAGAGTGTCCCTAAAGCTCCGAAGATTGAGAACGCAAGAACCAAAGCTGCAATGAGAATGACCACAACATTAAAACGCTCAAAGAATTTCGTCTTGAGTCCGTTTTTCTTTTTCCGCATCAGGTTGAATACCGTTTTGTTCAGACGCATTGCCAGCCATGTCAGCACGAGCAGCGCCGCAAACAGCAGCCATTTCCTCGTTTCTTCATTTTCAAACACAATATCACCCTCTGAGTTTCTTTAAGCTATTATAACTGATGTTTTGTCTATACAGAGATGCAAACTCTCACAGCATGCAAATATCTGTTCTGACAGAATCTGCAGACTGAAAAGGCTTTCGTTGAAAAAATACACTTGCAGTTTTGAAAAGGGATGGAATAATAAATAAGATGCATTAAAAACAGAAAAGAGGAAGATATGGAAAACACGAAGAAACAACTGAATTTCTGGCGCTGTGCAGCGATTATCGAGCTCGTTGCGCTGTTAATCATCGGCATCGTATTTGCTAACGGCAGAGGTGCAGCTCCTGCTGCTGATCAGCCGACTGAAACACCGGAAGAAGTCGTTGCAGAACCGCTGACACTCTGGAGCGAAGGATCTGCTCCGAAGCAGAAACTGATTGATTTCGTCACATCAGTCACTGATGAAACAAGCATGGACTTCATCCCTGTCGAAGACCGTATCGCTGTATTTGATATGGACGGTACACTGGCATGCGAAACATATTACACATACTATGACACCATGATGTTCATCGAATACTGTCTGCACGATCATCCCGAGAAGGTCTCTGATGAGCTGAAGGAAGTCGCTGCATCAATCAAGCCGGGTTATGTTGCGGATGAAACACTTGCCCGTAATTTTGCAAAGGCATATGCAGGAATGACAGTCGAAGAATTCTACAACTATGCAGTCGAATTCGGTCAGAAGAAGACACAGAGCTTCAACAACATGAGATATATCGACAACTTCTATCTGCCGATGGTCGAGCTTGTCAAATATCTGTATGACAATCAATTTACGATCTATGTCATCAGCGGAACAGAACGTACAACAACCCGTGCAATCGTAGCAAATTCCCCGATCAAGGATTATGTCACTCCGGAGCACGTCATCGGTACCGATTTCGAAGTCAAGCAGGCGGGTCATGAAGATGAATCCTCCAATATGAATTACAAATATGAGGATGGTGATGAGCTCATCCTGACAGGTGGATTTGTTCAGAAGAACCTCAACAGCAACAAGACGATCTACATTGAACAGGAAATCGGTCAGCGTCCGGTTCTTGCATTCGGCAACAGCGGAAGCGATACAAGTATGATGAACTACGCAATCGATTCCAGAAATCCTTATAAGGCAGAAGCTTACATGATCGTCGCTGATGACAGCGAAAGAGAATGGGGTACCGCCGACTGGGACAAGAAGTCAAAAGAATATACAGAAAAAGGCTATACACCGATTTCCATGAAGAATGACTTCTCTGTCATCTATGCAGAAGGCATCACAAAGGCTGCACAGCAGTACACACCTGCTGAATAATGATCACTTGCTGCAACAGCTCAAAAGGCTGCTGCAGCTTTTTTTATATATAAAGAGGGCGTCATGTCATGGCATACAAGGTGCGCAATGAGAGCTGACGAATTATAATTCCTGTAGATTGTGTCAATGAAAACAGAAAGAAGGAACAGAATCATGAAGAAAGTAGGAATTGAAGATTTTGCAGAAATCAGAAAGCTGTCTGATCCGGTCGTTTCACCATCCGGCAAAAAACTGGCAGTGACAGTGACCGAAGGTGATGTTGAAAAAAATACATATAAAACCGATATCTGGGTAAATGACGAAACGCATACTCCGTCATTTTTCCGCCTGACAGCATCCGAAAACGGAAAGGCTCCGTGCTTCCTGGATGAAAATACAATTCTGTTTCCGGGGGACAGACTGAATGCGCATCCGGCAAAGGACGGAATTGTTTATACCGTCTATAACAGAATCTCTCTCTCAGGCGGCGAAGCAAGTGAATATATGGTTCTGCCGTTTGCGGCAAGCGGTCTCTTCCCGTTAAGTGAAGATTGTTTTCTTGTACAGGGAAGTGTCAATCTGAGTCTGCCTGATTTTGAAGGCATGGATGAAAAAGAAAAGAAAAAGGCACTGGCTGCCCTGGAAGAAGAAAAGGATTATTCCGTATTTGATGAACTCCCGTTCTGGTTCAACGGCAGAGGTGTCATCAACAAGCAGCGTGCAGGTCTTTTCCTTGTTGACAATAAAGCAGGCACACGTAAAAAGCTGACGGATCAGTATTTTGACCTGCATGGCTTCTCAGTCAATGAAGAAAAGAACAAAGTGATTTACTGGGGCAATGAATTCGAATCACTCAACCCGCAGAAATCAAAGATGTATATCAGGGATATCAAAGAGGGAACCGTTACCGAAGTGAATCTGGAAAACAGATACAGTGTTTCCGGTGCCGTCTTCTGCAATGGACAGATTGTATTCCTGGCAGCTACGGGTGAAACATACGGAACCTCCGAAAATCCGAAATTCTATCTCTGCCATGAAGATGGTTCGTTTGAACTTTTGGCAGAACCTGATCCAAGCCTTGGCGGCATCGGAAGCGATATTGCCGGAGGAGGACAGGTTTTATTCGGCAAAGACGGGATCTTCTTTGTGCAGACAATCGGCACGCATTCCGTTTTCAGACGTATGGATCTTTCCGGAAATATTGAAACACTGATTGATGAGATCAATATTGTCAGCTGCGCTGCGGGAAGCGATCCTGTTTATTTCCTCGGTATGGAGAAAGACAGACCGCAGGAAGTCTATATGAAAAAAGACGGAGAGGTTACAAAGATTTCCTGCTTCAATGAAGAGTATGTGAATGAACATGCAATCGCTGAGACAGAACACTTCACATTCATTGATGCGGATGGTACGGAAATCGACGGATGGGTGCTTTATCCGGCAGATTTTGACAAAGAAAAGAAATACCCGGCAATCCTGGATGTGCATGGCGGTCCGCAGGTTGCCTATGGCGAAGGCTTCTTCCATGAAATGCAGTACTGGGCGGCAGAAGGGTATATTGTCTTCTTCTGCAATCCGAGAGGCTCTTCCGGAAAAGGCGGGGCATTCGCAGATATCTATGGCGACAATTACGGTGTCAGAGATTATAACGACCTGATGGAATTCACGGATCAGGTACTTGCACGTGTGCCGCAGATTGATCCAAAGCGCATTGCAATGACAGGCGGCAGCTATGGCGGATTCATGGCAAACTGGATCATCGGACATACCGACAGATTTGCGGCAGTCGCATCTCAACGGTCCATATCCAATTACATTTCCAAATGCCTGACAACCGACATCGGCTATTATCATAATCTTTCCGCAATCCAGGCAGATCCCTGGAACAGTCCCGAAAAGATGTGGAAACACTCACCCCTTGCATATGCAGACAAGGCAAAGACACCGACACTGTTCATCCAGTCTGATGAGGACTACAGATGCTGGATGGGGGATGCAGTGCAGATGCTGCAGGCACTTCTGATGCATGGTGTTCCCGCAAGGATGTGTCTGTTCCATGGCGAAAATCATGAATTGAGCAGAAGCGGCAAGCCGAAGCACAGAATCAGAAGACTGAAAGAGATCACGGAATGGTTTGATCACTACGCCAAAAACATAGAATAATCAGGCCGTCGGAAGCTTTTGATGAATATTTTCTTTTGAATGTCAACCCGGCATTTCCCGACATGACATTTTTGGTACAATATCTGTCGGAAGAAGAAGGAAAGATGAAACAGAAACAGAAACTGAAACAAAAGCAATTGCAGAACACGGTACTGCCGTATCTGCAGGCAATACCGGATATCATGAGATATCAGATTGTATCCAAGGTGATTCTGGGAATTCTGCTGTTCGGTCTGACCGTAGCGATGCGATGGACGCTGCACTCGACCGGAAGAGTCGCAGTCAGCAGCGGTGATTTCCTGTTCCTGTTTACAACCTGGCAGGGAATCCTGCTGATTGCGATGGCACTTGTCTCCTTGTTTCTCTATGTTGCATTTGACCTGAATACGATGATCCTGTTCAGCGGAAAGCGGCTGAAAAAGGAAGAATTCACGGTATGGGAATGTATGAGGGAAAGCATTGCGGATATCCGCAGATTCTTCTGCCCGGCAGGCATCGTCATTGTGCTGTATATTGCACTGCTTGCACCGATCCTGGGATTCGGCATATCAATCTCCCTCACAAACGGACTTTACATCCCGACATTCATTACTTCGGTGATCGAGACGACACCGCTGTACAATGCCCTGTATAAAGTCGCTATTGTATTTTTCACACTCATCGGTCTGGCCAATATGTTCTCACTGCACGGGATTCTGCTGGATGATCTTCCGGTAAAACGCTCGCTCAGAGATTCCCGCTCATTAATGAAGAAAAACTGGAAGAACTACACAAAAAACAATTTTGTGTATTTTCTGTCGTGTGCAGCGATCATGATCCTGCTCGGACTGGTGCTGCTTGGAATACCGCTGTTTTTCCTGGGAGTCAGTACGGAAGGAATGCGCCGGTTCTGGCTGCTGGCAGTGTGTATGAACGCTGCAGCTGCTTTCGCATTGGCAGGTATTTTTGCTGTGCCGCTTTATCTGATGCGCATTACAGAATTGTATTACCAGTATAAGGAAGAGCCGGATATTGCATATGAGGTACAGGAAAACAAGCACTATCCGGTGCTGATCATTGCCTGTATCTCAGGCGTTGCGGCAGTCATGATCATTTCGTATCTTGGAAACAAGGCATTCGATGATATCTTCCCGCCGAAGATCACGTGTCCCATCATTGCCCACAGAGGCGGGGGAACCGAAGGTGCGGAAAACTGTGTGGCAGGATTAAAGAAAGCTGCTGAACTGGGCGCATATGGCAGTGAGATCGATATTCAGCGTACCAAAGACGGCTATTATGTACTGAACCATGATTCCACATTTGAGCGTACTGCCGGTGTTGATCAAAGACCGGAAGACATGACCCTTGAAGAAGTCCGTGCACTTTCAGTGGATGGAGAACCGGTACCGACGCTTGAAGAAATGCTGGCGGCTTCCAAAGATAAAATTGTATTGTTTATTGAGCTGAAGGGAAATACTGCCGACAGGCAGATGGCGGATGATACCGTAAAGGCTGTCCGGGAGGCAGGCATGGAAGATCAGAGTGTGCTGATTTCCCTGCAGTATGATCTGATCGACTATACCGAAAAGACGTATCCGGAAATACAGACGGGATATCTGACATTCCTCTCATTCGGAAATACGGCCGCACTCAACTGCGATTATCTCGGACTTGAAGAAGAATCGGCGACAGCTTCTGCCATGGATGCAATCCATAAGCAGGGAAAGAAAGTACTGGTATGGACACCGAATGAACCTGGTTCCCAGAAACACTTCCTGTTAAGCAAAGCCGACGGAATTATCACCGATCATGTCTCACAGGCATTCGGACTGATCAGTCAGCTGGAAAAGCGTACGGATTTTGAAAAGATCGTGGACGGCATCTTCAACTGATACGGATGATTAAGTAAGACAGTCTCTGAGTCTGTCTTTCAGTTGTTTTAAGAATATGCCAAAGGATGGTCAATTGGTTGTAGAATGAGAAGTGAGGAGGAATTCATATGAGAAAAACAGCAGGATTTTTGAAAGCTTGCTGCACGATTGTTCTGGTGCTCCTGGTTATTGCGGCAATGGTTGTTACGGGCGTACTTGTCATGGTTGCAATGGCGGGAAGCTTCTCCGAGCTTGCGGCAAAAACAGGAAATGTCATCACAATCAGCGGCGGAAGCATGACACCGGCTGAAATGGATGCTCTGAAACCGGTCATGCTCGGTGTTATGGCGGCTGCCTTAGTCGCATTGGTTCTGGCAATTCTGGGTACACTTAAAACCAGAGATGCTTTGACAGAATGCAAAGAGGAAAGACCGTTCTCCCGGAAGTGTGCCGACAGTTTAAAATCAGCTGCACGCTTTGAAGTTCTCGGCGGGGTTGCAGGAATTGTATGTACAGTGGTTCTGAGTTTCATGGCAGCCAATCTGACTGTCAACGGATCACCGATCAGCAGCGGCAGTACAACATTCAGCCTTTCATTTGTATTCAATGCGGTCATGAAGTATCTTGCCTACCATGTGGTCAATTACGGCCATTCTCTTGAAAGAGATCCCAGACGCCGTTAATCACCAAGGAATCAGACCTGCCACCGGCATAAGTGCCGGTCGAGGCGTAAACCCAAAGCCGGGGAGCGCCTTTTTATTTTTATCCGAACCTTCGGATTTTTTATTTGCAGTTTAAAAATAAAAATCTGCACATTCGGTTTGCTGATCAGGGCAATCGGCTCTGTCGCCGGTAGAGTGACATACGGTAAGCTGCAGACAGGCATCGAACCAGCCGGTACGGATCGCTCCTTCATTCAGGCGGTTTAGATCAGCCCGAAGCTGTTTTTCACGGCAATTGAATTTCTGTATGGCGGCTGCGTGCATCATGGCAGGGGCAATGTTTGTCATCTTCATGCTGTTAATGCCACTCTAAAAGAGATATCCGGAAGCCTGAAGCGGAAGCAGTGAAATAATGAATCACCAAAAAACGGAGCATCTGAACAAGGTGCTCCATTTCTCTGCTTCTTCAGATATTTGGTATTGCGCAACGGCTGGGCGGGAAGGAAAGTGCCGAAAGCTGTTATTCAGCAGCTGACCGGAATCTGCAGTGTTAACTGCAATGACTGTTACCCGATAATCGCAGGCAGCACTTTCTGTTCGATGGAATCGACTCTGTCAAATATCCTCGGTCTGAATGTGCCGGTCATACCCACGGAAACATTTGTTTCTTTGCTGATATAAATGATATTTCCGCTGTCTCCGATCGCCGCATAAACCTCTCTGTCATCAAAAGGCTTATACCATAAATATCCGTAGTTCATATATCCGAATCTTTCACCGAGTTTCAGATGCGGCTTCAGCATGTCATCAATGTATTCTGCTGAGATGACCTTTCTGCCGTTGTACATCCCCCGATTCAGTACAAGTTCTCCGACAGCCGCCATTTCTGCGGCTGACATGCACAATCCCCAGCCGGCCGTAACGGTGCCCTGAGGATCGTTATACCACTCGTATTTTCTCGGATTCTTATTCATGAAGAAATCGAACTGGTCTTCTTTGGAGCTGTCGCCATGCAGTATCCGTTTCGGAAGTCCCAGCGGTTCAAACAGATTCCTGTTCGCAAAATCAATGCATTTTTCTTTGCTTGCGCGCTCAATGATTCCTGTCAGGATCTGGATCCCAAGTGTCGCATATCTGAATTCACCCGTGATCCCTTTGCGGCCTCCGAGATAATCAAGAATTGCAAGCGTCCAGTCATCCGAAGTGCACACCTTTTTCCATGGCTCTGACTTTCCTTTGTAAGGCGCCGTCATCGTGAGCAGGTGCCGTATCGTTACATCATAAATTGTTTTTTCTCCGCGCTTAACGGAATAGTCCGGGAAAAACTCCATCACTTTCTGATCAAGACTTCTGATAAAGCCCTGATCCAAAGCGATCCCGGCAAGCAGTGCCATGATTCCTTTGGTCACGGAATTGACATTCATTGCATCATTGGCTGTAAATCCATGCCAGCAGTCATCATAAACACTTCTGCCGTCTTTGATGACATGGATCTGAGTGATGTTGCTTTCATTTCCGGTGCTTTCTGAAATGAATCTCTGCAGCTGTTCTCTGTTCATAAAAATACTCCTCTATTGTGAATCCAGGGACGTCCTGACTGCAGATTAAGGCAATTAAAAATTGTTTTCAAGTCAATTCAATAAACTGTTAACTGTTTCGTGCACAGAAGATACTGAAGATCACTGATGCCTGTGACGGTTACATTTGAAAGCTTTGACATAAAAAACATGTTGTTTGCTATAATGCATGTAACATGACGAATCATGAAAAAGACAATTCTGAAATATCTGCAGAAAAAGGGGATCCCTGTCAATGCGGTATGCGGCGGAAATCATAAGTGCGGAAAGTGTCTGGTAAAGACAGAACGCGCTCTGCCTTTAAGGGAAGAAGAAAGAAGGCTGCTGAGTGATGAACAGGCAGAAAGAGGTCTCAGGCTTGCCTGCATGCACGAATATGAGGAAGGCGATGTCATTGCTGTGCAAAGTGATGTGATGAAGGTGGAAGACTCCCTGAAAGATGACAATACCGGATACCGCTATCGGGATGGGTATGGTCTGATCACTGATCTGGGAAAAAATGGGGGCAGTGCGGCGCAAGGGCTTTGTTAGGAATAAATTGATTGCGGAGATTATCTGTCATTCTCTTTAAGCTGTGATTTCATGGTCCTGGCAGTTCGTGCTGCTATCTAAATTGCTCAGCTCAAGTATCTGAGATTTATTGGCTTTCTGATCAGATGCAGATCTTAATATGCAAACAATTTGACATACAGCAGTTTGACAGCATCTGCCTCATAGCTGTTTCCGGCAGTTTCATCACCGTTCAGCCTGCACTGACGTTTCCATTTGCCGTCATTGAAACATCCTTCTTCCATGGCAAGAATGTCAATTCCCGGTTTCTGCGGGTTTAAAGATTCAAAACACAGACGGGTCATATACGCAAGAATATAGAATTCATTCGTGCTGCTCTGCAGATATCATTCTGAATACCTTCTTTCATCAGCTCAGCAGATCCCGGCTGACCGGGCTCTGCTCAGGACCGCCGCTTCTGCTTCTTTTATGAAAAGGGCAGATCCCTGACAGGGTTTTTGTTTCCGGCAGTCAGAAAGCTGATATCTGCCGCTTATGGGCACTTCCTCAGCAGTACTATACCGCCTGCTGATTATCATCGGTATCCGTTTGCGTGTGCATTTCGGGAAAGGCAAAACCGCCCCGGACAAAAGGGCGGCTTTGCACGTGAGAGTATGTGTCCGTAAGAATTCAGGACTATTCAACATCCTGCAAGGCGTCATAGCCTTCCTCGGATGTACGGACCTTGATGACATTTTCAACGTCATAGACAAAGATCTTGCCGTCTCCGATATGACCTGTGTAGAGAACTTTCTTCGCGGTTTCAATGACGGAGCGCACAGGTACTTTGGAAACGACAATATCAAACTGCACCTTGGGCAGCAGGCTGGCTTCGGTCGCAACGCCTCTGTAATATTCAGGCTTGCCTTTCTGGGCGCCGCAGCCAAGCACATGGGTGATTGTCATGCCGGTAATACCGATGCCCACAAGCGCGTTTTTGAGCGGCTCCACATAAGCCTCGCGGCAGACGATTTCGACCTTGGAAATCTTCGGTGTGCCGGCATCAGATTCTTTCTTTGTATAAACCGGCACCGGTTCGCTTTCAGAAATCACCGGAACGGTTTCAGTGACAGGACCTTCCTCAAGATATTCCGGCGTCATCGCAAATCCGGCGTAGGCACTTGTCAGACCATGTTCCGTCACATCAAGGCCGAGCTGTTCTTCTTCACGGCTGACCCGCAGACCAAAGACGGCTTTAATGGCCAGAAAGACAAGGGTCATGGTAACAGCTGTCCATAACGCCACACTCACAACACCGCTGAGCTGAATGCCGAGAAGCTTCAGACCTCCGCCATAGAAGAGACCCTTCATCACAGCGCCGCTTTGATCTGCGATGCTATAGGCAGGAGCTGTGTCCGTCGCAAACAGACCGACGGCAATCGTACCCCAAAGACCGTTGCAGAAGTGGACCGCGACCGCGCCGACCGGATCATCGATATGCAGGACACTGTCCAGCAGCCAGACGCCGAAGACAACCAGCAGTCCGGCGGCAGTGCCGATGACAAGAGAACCGAAGGCGTCGGTCACATCGCAGCCGGCGGTAATCGCCACAAGTCCGGCCAGGGAAGCGTTGAGGCACATCGAGACATCCGGTTTGCCATAGCGCAGCCAGGTGAAGATCATACAGGCGACCGTCGCGGCAGAAGGAGCAATGGTTGTTGTCAGGAAGATGGAGCCAAGCTGCGGCACATCTGTCGCTGCCGCTCCGTTGAATCCATACCATCCTACCCAGAGAATAAAGCATCCCAATGCGCCGAATGTAATGTTATGGCCGGGAATCGCGTTGACTTTGACAATCTTCCCGTCACTGTCCTTACGGTATTTGCCGATTCTCGCTCCCAGTATCTTCGCACCGATCAAAGCGGAAATGCCGCCGACCATATGAATGGCGCAGGAGCCGGCAAAATCATGGAAGCCGATCTGTGAAAGCCAGCCGCCGCCCCAGATCCAGTGCGCCTCAATGGGATAGATCAGAGCTGAAATAACAGCTGAATAGACACAGTATGACAGGAACTTTGTCCTTTCTGCCATCGCGCCGGAGACAATCGTCGCGGTGGTGGCACAGAAGACAAGGTTGAAGACAAAGGCGGAATAATCAAATTCCTGATAGGCGCTCAGCAGATCGAAGCCGGGTCTGCCGATGAAGCCGGCCAGGTCTTCTCCCATTAGAAGGCCGTATCCGATCAGTATGAAGACGATTGTTCCGATGCAGAAATCCATCAGGTTCTTCATCAGAATGTTGCCGGTGTTTTTGGCTCTTGTGAAGCCGGCCTCGACCATGGCAAAGCCGGCCTGCATCCAGAAGACCAGCGCAGCTCCGGCCAGGAACCAGACACTGAATACTTCTGAGCTTACGAGTGTCCGCAGTGTTTCATCCATCATTCTTTCCTCCTTAAATCGTTTGAAAGATCTTTGGTCACATATGTGAAGTGCGGTTCCCCATCAGCCTGTATAACAAGAAAAGGCAGGGGAACCTTATGGGCACCCTTGCCTCAATGCGTACATATTACACACCGCAAAATCCGGTGTCAACTCTTTTTTTTCAGGCCTTTTCAACACTTCTGAAGCACAATGAACCGCCTGTTTTCCTTATTAAGGGAACAGCTGAAAACAATTTCAAAAAATGTAAAATCAAGATAAAAATTTCAGAAAATAAATGAAAAAAGATTGACGGGAAGGCGGAACTGAAGATAGAATGCATGCATACAAAAAAAGCGGAGCGGAAGAGGAGTACATCCGTTATTTCATTTCAAGAGAGCGGGCGCTGGTGGGAATCCCGCATGAAACCGGTATGGAAAAACACTTCCAAGTCCGACCTGAACGTCAAAGGTGATCAGTAGGGAAGGCGTGAAGAGCGGCACGTTATCCCCGCACAGGTTTGATGGAACCTATGAGAAGCAAATCAGGTGGCACCACGGAGAGGCAGCCTTCGTCCTGAATCATTTCAGGATGACTGCCGATACCCGGAGGTGCCGTTTTATGTGTTCGATCTTCACTGTACTTTCAAAGGATGTTCCTTATGACACATTAAAAAAATGTTTTGATGAAACAAAATCCAGGGGCCCGGATATGAGCCGCCTGACTGAAATTCCGAAAGGCTGGATGGGCTTCCACCGTTTAGCCATTATGGGGCTGGATGAAAAAGGTATGCAGCCGTTTGAGATGAACGGCGACTATGCCGTATGCAATGGCGAGCTCTACGGCTTTAGACCGGTCCGCGAAAGACTGAAGGCGGACTTTCCGCTTGTCTCCGGTTCTGACTGTGAAATCATCCTGCCGCTGTATTACGAATACGGAACCGATCTCTTCAAGACCCTTGACGCGGAATTTGCCATGATCATCTACGATCATAAGGAAGACATGATCATTGCCGCCCGGGATCCGATCGGAATCAGGCCGCTGTATTACGGAAGACTTACAGACGGTTCATACGCCTTTGCGAGCGAGCCGAAAAACCTGACAGCCTTATGCGAAACCATCATGCCGTTTCCGCCCGGCCACTACTGGAGTGAAAAAGACGGATTTGTACGCTATTGCGATCCGGCTGCCGTCAGCCAGTTCACGATGAAGGATGAAGAGGCCATTTCCCGTAAACTGAACAGACTGCTTTGCGAAGCGGTGGAAAAAAGGCTCGATGCCGATGCGCCGGTCGGGTTTCTGCTCTCCGGCGGACTGGATTCTTCACTGGTCTGCGCGATTGCCCAGAAGCTCACGGACCATCCCATCCGGACATTTGCCATCGGTATGGATACCGACGCGATTGATCTGAGATACGCGCGCAAAGCGGCGGATTATATCGGCTCTGACCATACCGAAGTCATCATGACAGAACAGCAGGTGATTTCTTCCCTGGAAGAAGCTGTCAGAATGCTGGGCACATGGGACATCACAACCATCCGGGCATCCATGGGCATGTATCTGGTCTGCAAGTATATCCATGAAAACACGGATATACGTGTTCTTCTGACCGGCGAAATCTCCGATGAGCTTTTCGGATACAAATATACTGATTTTGCCCCGGACGCCAACGCCTTCCAGAAAGAAGCGGAAAAACGGATCCGTGAGCTGCATATGTACGACGTTTTGCGGGCCGACCGCTGTATTTCCTTCAATTCCCTGGAGGCAAGGGTTCCGTTCGGCGATCTCAAATTTGTCCGCTACGCCATGGCGATTGATCCGGTCCTCAAAATGAACCGCCATCACATGGGCAAGTATCTGCTCAGAAAAGCATTCGCAGACGATCATATTCTTCCTGATGAAATCCTATGGCGCCAAAAGGCAGCATTCTCAGACGCTGTCGGCCATTCCATGGTCGATGACATCAAACAGTACGCAGAGACTCTGTATACCGATGAGGAATTCAGAGAGAAGGCCGCTGCCTATACATACTGCGCACCATTTACGAAAGAAAGCCTTCTTTACCGTGAACTGTTTGAAAAATACTATCCGGGCAAAGCGGAAATGATCACTGATTTCTGGATGCCGAACAAAGAATGGCAGGGCTGCAATGTCAATGATCCCAGCGCCCGGGTGCTTTCCAACTACGGCGCCAGCGGAATCTGAAAAGGGGGACGGCAGGATGAAAATCACAAAAATGCAGGGGCTTGGCAATGATTACCTCTATTTCCATGAAGAGGTGCCCGCCGATGTTTCTGATCTGAGCATTCTTCTTTCCGACCGCCATTACGGCGTCGGCTCTGACGGCCTGATCTACATAACAGAATCACAGACAGCCGATTTCGGAATGCGCATCTTCAACGCTGACGGTTCCGAAGCACTCATGTGCGGAAACGGCATCCGCTGTGTCGGAAAATATATCTATGAAAAAGGCCTGAGTGATAAAACAGATCTTCTGATCGAGACCCGCTCAGGTATCCGCCGGCTGCGTCTGGATGTTCATGAGGGCAAAGTCACTTCGGTTTCCGTCAACATGGGAACCGTCACAGTCAGCCCGGCAGTGACCGTTGAAGCCGGTGAGCAGACATACACTCTGTATCCGGTCAGTACCGGCAATCCCCATGCCGTTATCTTCACTGACGAAAAGGGGCTTTCACTGCCGGAGAAGATCGGCTCCCTCATTGAGCACCATCCGTTATTTCCGGGCGGCGTCAACTGTGAATTTGTGAATGTCCGCAATAACGGCACCCTGCGTATGCGGGTATGGGAAAGAGGCAGCGGGGTGACAATGGCCTGCGGCACCGGTGCTGCAGCCAGCGCGGCAGCTGCCATCTTTACCGGCGCAGTGAATGAGAAGGGGACAGTCATTGTTGAACTGGATGGCGGCATCCTGGAGTTTACAAAAGCAGAAAACGGGGAATTCTGGATGAAAGGACCAGCTGAATTTGTCTTTGAAGCGGAAATGGAAGAGGTGAGAAAGAAATGACCGGTATGAATCTTAACTACATGAAGGTAAAGGAATCATATCTTTTCGCGGATATCCGCAGACGGATTGAGGAATGGCAGAAGGAAAATCCGGGAAAGAAAGTTCTGCGCCTTGGCATCGGCGATGTGACTCAGCCATTGACGCCTTCGGTGATCAAGGCGCTTCATGAAGCGGTTGAAGAGCAGGCTCATGCCGAAACTTTTCACGGCTACATGCCCGAATGCGGCGATCCGGCTTTGCGAAAAGCAATCGCGGACTGGTATCGGAAGCGGAACATTCCGGTGAATCCGGAAGAAGTCTTTGTTTCGAGCGGTGCCAGCGATGAACTTGGAGATCTTCTCCATCTGTTTGAGCGCAGCCTGCCGGCGATGATTCCCGAACCTGCCTATCCGGCTTACGCCGACGCCAATCTCATGGACGGCAGAGAAATCATCTTTCCCGGTACTGACATTGAAAACGGCTTTCAGCCGCTTGTGCCTGAAGAGGACCTGACGGCTTTGATTTATCTCTGTTCGCCGGACAATCCCACCGGTGCCGTATGCACAAAAGAATGCCTTGAGAAATGGATTGCCTACGCTATCCGGACAGAATCGGTCATTCTTTTTGACGCCGCCTATGAATCATTCGTCTGTCAAGAGAATATTCCCCGCAGCATTTATGAGCTTGAAGGCGCAAAGAAGTGCGCGATCGAAATCAGTTCCCTGTCCAAAACCGCCGGCTTCACCGGAACCAGATGCGGCTACACCGTGATCCCGATGGATCTTGTGCGGGACGGGCTTTCGCTCAATGCGATGTGGGTGCGCAACCGCACAACCCGTACCAACGGGGTTTCGTACATTCTCCAAAAAGGCGCGCTGGCCGTGTTCAGCGAAGAAGGGCAGAAGGAAGTCAGTCTGCTTCATGAAGTCTACCGCAGAAACGCAAAGACATTTATGCAGGCGCTGGATGAAGCCGGTCTTTCCTATGCCGGCGGGAAAAACTCGCCTTATATCTGGATGAAATGTCCTTGCAGCTCAGGCAGCTGGGAAACCTTTGATATCCTGCTGAAACAGGCACAGATCGTTGCGACGCCCGGCGCCGGCTTCGGTGAAAGCGGGGAAGGCTGGATCCGCTTCTCCATGTTCGCTGAGGAAGAGGATGTCGAAGAAGCGGGCAGAAGAATCATCAGGTTAAGAAATGAAAAATATTTCTGAAAAAGATTGTTGACAATTTACATTTCATTCTTTACTATAATCACTGTTAGAGCAAAGGTGCCCGGCAGCGGGTTTCCTTTGCTCTTTTGTTTTTTCAAATCAAGGAGGAAGAAGAGTATGAGCTACACAAAAGAAGACATCATCAGAATGGTGGAAGAAGGCGATGTGGAATTTATCCGCATGCAGTTCACCGACATTTTCGGAAGACTGAAAAACGTCGCGATCACCGCTTCTCAGATCAATAAGGCCGTCAACAACGAAATCATGATCGACGGCAGCTCAATTGAAGGCTTTGTCAGAATCAATGAATCCGACATGTACCTGCATCCCGATCTCGATTCTTACGCCGTGCTTCCCTGGAGACCTTCCCAGGCCCGCGTCGCCAGACTGATCTGCGATGTTTACAACCCGGACGGAACACCGTTTGCCGGCGATCCCCGCAGCACCCTGAAAAAGGCGCTCGCCAAAGCGGCGGAAAAGGGCTATTCCTTCAACGTCGGTCCGGAATGTGAATTCTTCCTGTTCGAGACAGATGAAAACGGACAGCCGACCACAAAGACAAGCGATGACGCCGGCTATTTCGATCTTGACCCGCTTGATCACGGCGGATCCACCAGACGCGAAATCTGCCTCATGCTTGAAAAGATGGGATATGAAGTAGAAGCCAGCCATCACGAAGTGGCCCGCGGTCAGCATGAAATCGACTTCAAATACGGCGACGCCTTAAGAACAGCCGACAATGTCATGACATTCAAGCTGGCGGTCAAGACAATCGCCCAGAAGAACGGCCTGCATGCGACCTTCATGCCCAAACCGATCTACGGCATCAACGGCAGCGGCATGCACACAAACATGTCACTCTTCAAAGACGGTGTGAACATCTTCGCCGATCCCTCTGATCAAAGAGGCCTTTCGAAAGAAGCCTATGCCTTCATTGCCGGCATCCTCGAACATATCCGTTCCATGAGCGCTGTTACCAACCCGCTGGTCAACAGCTACAAGCGTCTGGTACCCGGTTATGAAGCACCGTGCTATATCTCCTGGTCCGCTTCCAACCGTTCCGCTCTGATCCGTATTCCGGCAGCGCGCGGACAGGCGACAAGAGTTGAGCTGAGATGTCCGGATCCTTCCTGCAACCCGTATCTGGAGCTGGCAGTCTGTCTGGCCGCCGGCCTTGACGGCATTGAGCGCGGTCTGACACCGCCGGAAGAAGTCCTTGAAAACATCTTCGTGATGGACGAAGCGGAAAGAAAGGAAAGAGGCATTGAAAGTCTGCCGGCCAACCTGAAGGAAGCAGTTGATCTCATGCTGGAGGACAAAGTTGTCTGTGATACGCTGGGCTCTCATATCACAAGCCAGTACAGCGCCGGCAAGTATGCCGAATGGGACGCTTACCGCACATCGGTTTCCGAATGGGAAATCAATGAATATCTCATGATGTACTGAGAACTGTTATGACAAAATTCGCAGTCGCGTTCCATGACACGGATACTGCCGCGAGAATCGCCTCGCTTCTGCGGGAAAGCGGCTATGATGTGATCCGCACCTGTTCATCCGCGGATGAAGTCAGACGCACATTCCGTCTGATCCAGGACGGCATCCTCATTGCCGGCGTCAGGCTGAGAAACAGATCGCTCGATGAAGTGGCAGCCGATCTGAATGAACATGTGGAAATCCTTTGTCTCTGCCGGCCGGATCAGTTCAGCCAGATCAGTTCGGAAAAGATCTTCCGCCAGGCAATGCCTGTCACCAAATCTGTTCTGATCGCCTGGGCTGACATGCTGGAGCAGCTGCATTATCAAAGAATACCCCGCCGGCCGCAATCCGACCGGCAGATGATTTCGAAAGCCAAAGAACTCATCATGGAACAGAAACAGATGGATGAAACGGAAGCACACCGCTATCTGCAGCATCTCAGCATGAACCTCGGACTGCCGATGGCAAAAGTGGCAGAGAGGATAATCAAAGAAGATTCACAAAAATAAACAGACGGATGACCGGGGCCTCAGGACCCCGGCATTGCGGCTTTCAATGGTGAAAAAACGACAGGAGAAGTATGGCTATGAGAATGAGTGAAACAAGAGACAGTGATGCGTGCGGGATCGGCGCGGTTGTCAATATCGACGGTCATCGCACCCATGAAGCAGTCAACGATGCTTTGAAAATTGTAGAGCATCTGGGCCACAGGGCCGGCAAGGATGCCAGCGGCGAGGTCGGCGACGGTGTCGGGATCCTTCTGCAAATCTCTCACCGCTTTTTTCAGAAGGCAGCTCATGATGAAGAAATTGAACTGCCTGATGAAGGGGAGTACGGCATCGGCATGTTCTTTTTTCAGGGCACCCAGGTTTCCCAGGTGATTTCCTGCCGGATGTTCGGCGTCATCGCCGAAAAGTACGGAATGAAGGTTCTCGGCTGGCGCGATGTGCCCGTCAGAAGTGACATTCTGGGAAAGAAGGCGATCGACAGTATGCCCGCCATCCGTCAGGTTTTCGTGGCAAAGCCGGCGGACTGTGAAAAAGGGCTGGCCTTTGACCGGCTTCTTTATGTGGCAAGAAGAGAATTCGAACAGGGCAATGACAGCACCTATATTGTTTCCCTGTCTTCCCGGACGATTGTTTATAAAGGCATGTTTCTTGTCACGCAGCTGCGGCTGTTTTACGAAGACCTGCAGTCCGAGGATTTTGAAACAGCAATTGCGGTTGTCCATTCCCGCTTTTCGACCAACACCAATCCCAGCTGGAACCGGGCCCATCCGTACCGGATGATCGCCCATAACGGTGAAATCAACACCATTTCCGGCAATCATGACCGGATGCTGGCACGGGAGGAAACCATGCATTCCGCCTTGAGTGAGCCGTACATTGACAGAATATATCCGGTCATCAGTGATGACGGATCAGACTCCGCCATGGTCGATAACACTCTGGAATTCATGTATATGAGCGGTATCGACCTGCCGCTGGCGTTAATGATCATGATTCCCGAACCATGGCGGAACAACAATTCGATCTCCCCGGACAAAAAGGATTTTTATCATTATTATGCGACCATGATGGAACCCTGGGACGGTCCGGCCGCGGTGATCTTCACTGACGGGGAAAGACTGGGTGCCTGCCTGGACAGAAACGGTCTGCGTCCGGCCAGATACTATGTCACAGATGATCAGCGGCTTATTCTCTCCTCGGAAGTCGGTGTACTGGATTTTGAAGAAGAGCATATTGTGAAGAAATCACGTCTGATGCCGGGCAGGATTCTTCTGGCCGATACAGTGAAGAAAAGGATCATCGAAGACGAAGAATGCAAGAACACCTATATCCATGCCAACCCGTACGGTGAATGGCTGAGTCTTCATCTGAAACGGCTCGCCGATCTGCCGATTCCCAATCACCGGCTTCCTTCCCATGATCAGAAGATGCGTGACAAGCTTTACAAGGTCTTCGGCTATTCCTATGAGGATGTGATGGACGTCCTTTATCACATGGCGGAAAACGGCGTGGAACCGACCGGTTCGATGGGCCATGACACGCCGCTGGCGATGTATTCACACTCCCATGTGAAACTCACGGATTATTTTTATCAGCGCTTTGCCCAGGTTACCAATCCGCCGATTGATTCCATCCGTGAAAAGATCGTAACGGATACCGCTGTCTATCTTGGCTCGGAAGGAAATCTCCTCGAAGAAAAAAGCACCAACTGTGCGGTTCTTGAAATCAGCAACCCGATCCTGTCCGGAACCGATATGATGAAAATCAAGGCTCTGAATCAGCAGAAGCTGAAATGTGCCGTGATCAGTATGCTGTACTATCCCAATACCTCGCTTGAAAAAGCGGTGGAGCAGCTTTGTTTCAGCTGCGACAGAGCCTATACAGCCGGTGCCAATATTCTTGTTTTAAGCGACCGCGGCATTGATGAAAACCATCTGCCCATCCCGTGCCTGCTGGCGGTTTCCGCCGTGGAGCAGCACATGGTGCGCACCAAAAAATGCACCAGGGTTTCCCTGATTGTCGAAAGCGGCGAACCATGCACTGTTCACGAATGTGCTGCGCTGCTGGGCTTCGGGGCCCGGGCGGTTCATCCGTACCTTGCCCAGGAATGCATAGTCGAGCTGATTGATCTCGGCATTCTGGACAAGGATTACCACACGGCGATTGATGATTACAACAGCGCCATCCGGGACGGGATTGTCAGGATCGCCGCCAAGATGGGTGTTTCCACAATTCAGTCCTACCAGTCCGCCAGAATCTTTGAATCCCTCGGCCTTTCAGACGAAGTGATTGACAGATACTTCTGCGGCACGGTTTCCGACGGCGGTCCGATCACCATCAAAGACATTGAAGAAGACATCTTATACCGCCACTCACATGCCTTTGACCCGCTGGGATTACAGACAGACACCACCCTCGACAGCATCGGCAGCCATGGCCTGCGCTCCAATCGCGCCGCGGAAAGCCATCTCTATTCGCCCGAGGTGATTGTCGCTCTGCAGAAAGCGTGCAGAAGCGGGAAGTATGAAGACTTTGAACACTATACAGAGCTTCTGTATGCGATGAAGCCGCACCATCTGCGCGATACCTGTTCTTTCGCAAAGGATCAGACGCCTGTCCCGCTGGAAGAAGTCGAAGCGGCGGAAGAGATCGTGAAGCGCTTCAATACCGGTGCTATGTCCTTCGGCTCCATTTCAAAGGAAGCCCATGAAACCATGGCAGAAGCCATGAACCGTCTCGGGGCGCGGTCCAACACAGGTGAAGGCGGCGAAGATCCCGCCCGTTTCAATACCATCCGCAGCTCTGCCGTCAAACAGGTCGCTTCCGGCCGTTTTGGCGTCAATCTGGAATATCTTGACAGTGCAAAAGAAATCCAGATCAAGATGGCTCAGGGCGCAAAACCCGGAGAAGGCGGACATCTGCCTGCCGCCAAGGTATATCCATGGGTGGCTGCCACCCGCTGTTCAACGCCCGGCGTGGCTCTGATTTCCCCGCCTCCGCATCATGACATCTATTCGATCGAGGATCTTGCCCAGCTGATTTATGATCTGAAAAACGCGAACCGGGACGCCCGGATTTCCGTCAAGCTGGTCAGCGAGAAGGGAGTCGGCACCATCGCCTGCGGCGTTGCCAAGGCCGGAGCCGGTGTCATTCTGATTTCATCCAATGACGGCGGCACAGGTGCGGCTCCGTTCAGCTCGATTCATCATGCCGGCCTGCCATGGGAGCTGGGTGTGATTGAAGCCCACCGCGCTTTAACCGCCAGCAATCTCCGTGAGCGCGTGATTCTGCAGACAGACGGCAAACTCATGAGCGGCCGTGATGTGGTGATCGCGGCAATGCTGGGAGCGGAGGAATTCGGCTTTGCCAGCGGACCGCTTGTCTCAATGGGCTGTATGATGATGCGGGTCTGTTCAAAAGACACCTGTCCGTTCGGCATTGCGACCCAGAACAAAACGCTGCGTGCCCGCTTCAAAGGAAAACCGGAACATGTCATGAACTATATGCTGATGATCGCAGAAGAAGTCCGCCATATCATGTCGTCTCTTGGAATCAGGACAATGGATGAACTGATCGGCAGAAGCGATCTCCTTGTGACGCAATCCGATCTGCCGTATGCCTCTGTTCTGAAGGAAAGCCTGCCGGTTCATTATGAAAAGGGGCATGAGTTTGACTTCTCACTTGAAAAAACAGTCGACATGCGCACATTGATTCCATGGCACAGTGCCTGTCTGAAAACAAAGAAGAAACGACATATTGACATTCAGCTCAGCGCATCCGACCGCACCGTCGGAACACTGCTTGGTTCAGAGATTATCCGCACCCGCAGAGAAAAGGAGGCGGACGATACCTGGACTGTGGAATGCACCGGCTCGGCCGGCCAGTCCTTCGGCGCCTTTATTCCTGCCGGTCTGACACTCAGACTCCATGGCGATGCCAACGATTACGTCGGCAAGGGTCTCAGCGGCGGAAAGATTGTGATTGTGCCGAAAAAGGAAGCTTCCTTTGCCTGGGATCAGAATATCATCGCCGGCAATGTCGCCCTGTACGGCGCGACATCGGGAACCGCATATTTCGCCGGGATTGCCGGTGAGCGTTTCTGTGTGCGCAACAGCGGTGCCCGGGCTGTGTGCGAAGGGTGCGGCGACCATGGGCTTGAATATATGACCGGCGGAATCGCGGTCATCCTCGGAGAAACCGGCAAAAACTTCGCGGCCGGCATGAGCGGCGGCGTCGCGTATGTGCTCGATGAACATCACGTCCTGTACCGCCAGATCAGCTCCGGTTCCCTGGTTTTAAAGGAAGTCAGTGACAAATACGATATTCACCAGCTCAGGGAAATCCTGGAAGACTATTACCGGGAAACCGGATCGAAGAGAGCGAAGATGATTCTCGACAATGAAGAGGAATGGCTGCCGCATTTCAAGAAAATCATCGCGGCGCCATATCAGGCAATTGTGGAGAGAATCTCTTATTACGAAGAACAGGGCATCAGCCGTCAGAACGCCGAAATGGCGGCGTTCAGCGAACTGACGCAGGCACATGGAGGTGTGTGATGGGAAAACCGGACGGATTCCTTCTTTATTCAAGAAGAGAAGACAGTGAGCGCGCATGCGCTGAAAGAATCAATGATTATGACGAGATCCGCCTTTGTTCAAAAACGGAAGAAAGACGGAAACAGGCGTCACGCTGTATGAACTGCGGCGTTCCTTACTGCCAGTCTGCCATCCGTCTTTCCGGGATGGTGACCGGCTGTCCGCTTCATAATCTGATCCCGGAATGGAATGATCAGATTTACCGCGGCAATGATGAACATGCTTTAAGAAGATTGCTCAAAACCAACCCGTTTCCCGAATTCACCGGCAGGGTATGTCCGGCTTTATGCGAAAAGGCATGTATCAACGGATACGATGGCGAACCTGTCACAGTCCGCGATAACGAACGCTTTCTTTCTGATACCGGCTTTGCCAATAACCTGATCCGGGCTGAAGAAATCCCGGTGCGCACAGCGAAAAAGGCGGCGGTCATCGGCAGCGGCCCGGCCGGTCTTGCGGTGGCATACCGTCTGAACCAAAGAGGCCATCACGTAACAGTCTATGAAAGAAGCGGGAAGCCGGGCGGTCTTCTCATGTACGGTATTCCCAACATGAAACTTGACAAGAAGGTTGTGGAGCGCCGTATCTCTCTGATGGCCGAAGAAGGAATTCGGTTTATCACAGGCGTTTCAGCCGGCAAGGACATTTCTCTTGCAGAACTGCAGGAGGAATATGACGCCGTGATTCTTGCCTGCGGGGCTTCACAGGCCAGAATGCCTGATCTTGAAGGCATTGAAAACACAAAGGGCGTCATCAGGGCGATCACGTATCTTTCGGAAACCACCAGAAGCCTTCCGGGCCTTCCGGAAATCAGCGCGGCCGGCAGAAACGTGGTGATCCTCGGCGGCGGGGATACCGGAAATGACTGTCTTGCGACAGCGATCCGCCAGAAGTGCACGTCTGCTGTGCAGATTGAAATGATGCCTTCTCCGCCAAAAGAACGAAGGGAAAACAATCCCTGGCCAGAGTGGCCGAAAGTGCTGAAAACCGATTACGGCCAGGAGGAAGCGATCTGCTTATATGGAAATGATCCGCGGATCTGGTCCACGACACTGACAAATCTGATCACAGAGGACGGCGCCCTGAAGGCGGTTGAAACCGCGAAAATCCACTTTGAAGAAGGCCGGCCGGTCATCAGTGAGGAACGGGATATCCTGCCATGCGATCTGCTGATCATCGCCGCCGGATTCACCGGATGCGAAACAGAACTGCCGCTTTCGGCAGGGATTGAGCTGAGCAGGCGCAATACAGTCGCCTCGAAGGAAAACAGCTATGCATCAAACATCAGCGGGATCTTCAGCTGCGGCGACATGCACAGGGGAGCTTCCCTGGTTGTCTGGGCCATCCGCGAAGGGCTGGAATGCGCCGTGGAAGTGGATGAATGGCTGATGGGCTATACCAATCTGATCTGAAAGAAAGGACATGCAGATGAGTATTCATGAAGAATGCGGCGTTTTCGGCATCTTTGCAAAACAGTCCTGCGATGTCAGCCGGATTGTCTGCGCCGGTCTGTATGCTTTGCAGCACAGGGGCCAGGAAGGATGCGGAATTGTTGTCAACGATGACGGCGTCTTTGTTTCGCATAAGGCGCCGGGACTTGTTTCGGAAGTATTCAGCGAACAGGCTCTGAACGCGTTTCCCAAAGGCCGTATGGCGGTCGGCCATACCCGCTATGCGACAACCGGCGGTGCCGCCGCGGCCAATGTGCAGCCGCTTCTTGTCAATCATCAGAAGGGCAGAATGGCGCTCGCCCATAACGGCAACCTCGCCAATGCCGCGAAACTGCGCGACCGGCTGGAACTTTCCGGCGCCATTTTCCATACGACCAGCGATACCGAAACGATCGCCTATCTCATCACCGGTCAAAGACTGCGGACATCCAGCATTGAAGATTCCCTGAGCGCGGCGATGGATGAATTTGAAGGCGCCTATTCACTGGTGCTAATGTCTCCGCGCAAGCTGATCGCGGCCAGGGACCCTTACGGCTTCAGGCCGCTCTGCATCGGGAAAAGGGAAGACGGCACATATCTTGCAGCTTCTGAAAGCTGCGCAATCACCGCCGCAGGTGGAACACTGATCCGCGATGTCATGCCCGGCGAGATCATCATCTTTACAGACCATGGAATCATTTCCCGTACAGAACACTGCCGTCAGGCAGAGCGCAGATTCTGCATTTTCGAATATATCTATTTTGCCAGACCTGATTCAGTGATCGACGGCATGTCCGTCCATGAATCACGTTTAAAGGCAGGTGAAATTCTCGCCCATGTCCACCCGGTCACAGCGGACCTTGTGGCGGGCGTGCCGGACTCAGGTCTTGACGCAGCAGTCGGCTACAGCCGGGCGTCCGGCATTCCATACGAAAACATCCTGATCAAAAACAAATACATCGGCCGCACATTCATCGCTCCGGATCACCGTTCTGACCAGGTGCGGATTAAGCTTTCGGTCATTGAGAATGCTGTCAAAGACAAAAAAGTGGTGCTGATTGACGATTCCATCGTCCGAGGCACCACATGCAGACGGATTGTTTCACTTCTGAAGGAAGCCGGCGCTCAGGAAGTCCACATGCGCGTCTGCGCACCGCCGTTTCTTTATCCCTGTTATTACGGAACGGATATTGATTCCAGTGAGAACCTGATCGCCGCCCATAACACTGCTGAGGAAACCGCCCGCCTGATCGGGGCGGATTCACTCGGCTATCTGCCTCTTCAAAGTCTGAAAGAGCTGACGCATCATTCCTACTGCAGCGCCTGCTTTGCGGGAAACTATCCGACCGAAGTTCCCGATGATTCAGGGAAAAATCGTTTTGAAAGAAAGCTGTCTGAAATCTGAGACTTCATGATCCGTTGCATACATAAAAACAATCTCCTTTTACATGGCCTTATGACTAGCATAACCGAAGTTCTCTGTATGATCACTGGATCAGAGATCCATTTAACCAATGTTTAAGTCCGTAGTAGGCAATGGAATGATCATTCCGGTAAACCTCCTGCACGGAATAGCTGGTGATCTCAATATCACCGATATACATGACCTCGTCCATGTAGTACTGTCCTCTGACCATGGCTTCGTTATAGCTGCCAAACGTTTCACGGTAATAATTGCTGTCGAGGATGACTTCACATCCCAGATCCGGATTCTTTCCTCCCGGACATGGCTGAGGAGGCGGAGCAGGTGTTGGAACCGGTTCCTGATAAACAGGTTCCTCATAAACTGGCTCCGGTTCCGGCTCTGGAGTAGGTTCAGGTGTTGGATCAGGTACTGTGGCTTGCTGAGGGACAGGGGTTGCTGTTGGCACTTCCTGCTGTCTGGAAGACCTGGATGTTTCAGTACCTGAATTACTATTTTCCTGTGGTTTCTTTTCGGTTTTGGAATCATCCGGACTGTTTTCTTCCTGATGAAGCTTACCAGCAGCCTTGTCCGCTTCTTTCTGAATCGTATCTGCAGCTTTCTTCGTGACTGAGATGACTTCTTTACCAGCCGAAGAAAATGTAGGCGACGGTGTTTCCTGCATAGCCTGTGTTGCCGTACATCCGGTCATGCAGAAGAGGACTGCCGCTACTGTAAGTTTTCTGATTGAAGTGTTCTAGTATATATTGAGTAACTAATGATACACGTTCTGGAGCCATAAAAGCTCCTTCGCGATCGATATCTGCAACTTTCTTATCATCAATATCTAGCCCTGCATCCATTCTTTCTCAGTAAACTTCAGGCCTTCTGTTTACAAGAAAAATTATAGCTGTTTTCATCTGCAATGCCTTCCCGTGTTTGTCCCGTTTTAACGCAATATTGCAATACTTCTCCACATTTTTCAGATCTTTTCGACTTAATTTGAGAGTTACCGACAAACCATCCGCAATAAGGAAATTAAAAAACGCAAGTTTCAGTTTGCTTGCGTTCTTTTAGAGTTTTTGTATTTGTTGCCATATGCCATCATGGCATTGATGACATCACGAAGATCATTGCCTTTTTCTGTCAAAGAATACTCAACTCGTGGCGGAACCTCCGGATACACTTTCCGTGATAATATGCCATCTTCCTCCAGTTCCCGGAGATTTTCGGTTAATACTTTCGGCGAGATGCCTACAACATTTCTCGTCAGTTCGTTATATCGTTTGGTCCCGGTCAATAACTCTCTCAGGATCAATGGCTTCCATTTATTTCCAAGAAGAGAAGCGGTATATTCTACCGGACAATCTGTATATGTCTTTATCATAATAACACCCGAAAAGATTATACCATTTCCTGGTTACTGACAGGAAGTTACTATCCTTTAGAAAGCGTTACTTTGCTGCTTCGGCAACTACAACTCCTTCAGTAGTTTTGAATTCGCCGGTCTCACCATCAAGAAGCAAAGGTGCAGCACTTGCAGTGATCTTCCTGCCGTTTTCCGCATCATACCAGAAAATCTTACCGGTATTGAAAGCTTCCATACCAATCAATGCACCTTCTTTGATATCAAAAACGTAGTTTTCGTTTCCTTTAACAGCATTTGCCTTGATTGCTTCCAGTTCATTGTCAGTATAGGCTTCTCCATTTGCAGGATTTGTAAGACCTTCCAGATCGAAATAAGCAGCTGTGTAGTAGATGTTTCTGACGTTAGCTCCCTCATGATTTAACGCGAATTTTAATGCCCAATTTGTCATATTCAGAATTCCTCTCTTTCTTACGGATCATATTCTAGAGTAAGAAAACATCCGGAAAAAGTACGCACATTAATGTGCGGTAGTTACCAAAAGGTAAGAAATGGATCATCCGATGATCAGTCCTCCGGCAAGTGCAGGAAAACCATTGATGCGCTGAGAAGGGTCATGACTTTGCAAAGGCATACCGGCCTGCACGATTCCCCAGCCGGGAAGAATTACATCGATTGCCCGGATCACCAGCTGCGTATACCGGTGCAAAATGGTTCAGAATCGGTGTCAAAGCACTGAATATTCTGAAAAGCAATTTGAGTTTATTCATTGCTTCCGTTTCCTCCGGTTTCTTGAAATAATCGTCCATTGATGCTTCATTGACATCAGATACTGCCGCTTCCAGAGCATCTACATTCTGCCATCCTGATATGTAAGAACCCATGTCAACCCTCAAATTATGAAAGTTGATGGATC
>JAUNEN010000013.1:38279-56075 GCA_030525525.1 Erysipelotrichaceae bacterium | reverse complement strand
GCGGACTGTTCCGTTAGCACCGACGATTGCGACAGTTACATCGCTGCTGGACCAGGTGACAGATTTGTCGAGGGCTGTATCAGGTCCGACAGTCGCGCGCAATGAGATTGATGTGTTATACAGAACAGATGTTTCGTGAGTATTCAGTGTAATTGACTGCGGAAGTGTGTCGGATGTTTTCGGAATTCTGACATCCTTTGTCTGTGTTTCAAACGGCTCTTTTGTAAAGACTGCCGTATATCTTCCGGTTCCGTCTTCATCTTCTGCGGCAGCTTTGATCACTTCGTAGGTGGTATACGCTGTTTCTTTCAGCTCATAGCCATCAACTTTACATTTTGCGGAAGCTGTTACGGAAGAAAGATCGGCTGCCCACGTATAGACAGGTGCTTCATAATGGTGCGCTGCTTCTCTGACAGTCACGGTACAGGAAGCTGTAAAGCCGCCGTCTTCAGTTGTGACGGTAATGACTGCAGTTCCCGGCCAGATTCCGGTAACGATGCCGTTTTCATCAACTACCGCAACATCAGGATTGTCGGAAGTCCATGTGACATTTCTGTTGGATGCGCTGCCTGGTGTGAAGCTTGGCTTCAGTTCTGCACTTGCGTCCATATTCAGAGTCATTGTGCGCTGAAGGGAGACACCTGTGACAGGAATCTCACGTCTCCATGTGCCTGCCCACTCTGCCGCATGTTCCATGTAGCCTGCCGCAAGTTCTTCGGCACTCATGCTGAGATCGCCGTTTGTCCATGTACCTGAAGGAAGCCCTGATTTATCAGAGAAGTAGGTGACATCCGGACCGAGTGTCAGTTCAGTCAGCGAATCGCACAAGCTGAATGAGAGCTGCTGGATTTTTGAAAGTCCGCTGATATCAAGAGATCTCAGAGCTTTGTTTTTGTAGAACATCGATGCGCTGCTTTTTGCTGTATCGTTGGTGAAGTTATGAAGATCCAGTTCTTCCAGTTTTGTGCATTCGGCAAACATCTGTGTCATTTCCAGACAGCGGGAAGTATCAAAGCCTCTTGCATCGAAGTCAGTCAGTTCCGAATTTGCAAAAAACCAGTTGGATATGAACTGCGGACGGATCACCTGGCTGCCGGCAACCCATGATCTTCTGAATGCATTGTTCAGATAATGCCAGGGAAGTTCATAATTCATCGTGTCGTCATAACAGGTGAAGGAATGTTCCAGATCAATCGGGAACAGCAGCCCGTCACCATATTCGTTTCCTTCGATGTCTCTGACCGGTTCCTTTGAAGAAGTAATGACGATACTGCGCTCATCTGTATCTGTATAGTCTTCATAGCTTCTGAAGAAAATCAGCTCATGCTTTCCGATACCGAAATAATCTTCACCATTCAGACTGGCATATGCATAGGCGATACTGACATATTCGCCTTCCTTGAGCACGGTGACTGTGCAGCGGTCGATTTTGTCGCTGCCTTCTGTATATGCAATCACATCCGTGACACCTTCCGAAAGACCTGTCACATTTCCTTCTTCGTCAACCGAAGCAATTTCCGGATTGCATGATTTCCAAAGAACTGCAGATGCACTTTCAGGAAGAACAGACGCATTCAGTTTCAGTGTCTGTTCATGTTCAAGTGAAATCCATGACTGATCGATGGCGATCCTTTCAAGCGGATCAGTTGTTTCTTCAGAAGCGGTATAGGAAGCAGCTGAATAAGGATATAACTTTCTGAATTCACTGCTTGTAAAATTTGAATGGATGGTAAAGCCGGACATGTTTTCTGTTCCGAAGAGGAAACAGTTTGTACTGCCGCTGGGATCGATGAAGTAATAAAGATCGCCGAGTTTTACGATATTGATGAAATATGTACGTCCGGAATATGATCCGTAAACAACACGGCAGTCAATTCCGTTTTCTAGCATCAGACGGTAGAACAGAAGGGCAGTGCCTCTTGAATCTGCCTGACGGGAAATGAGTGCGCTGTAGGCAGTGGAACCGGTTGAGGCGGAAGTGACTTCGGATGAAATCCAGTCATAGATTTTCTGCACGATCTTGTAATTGCTGAGAGACGACAGATTCAGTTCATCAAGGAGTGTTTCAACTGCTGCATCAACTTCAGCTTCCTGCTCTGCAGTTGTATTGTAAGTCGGTGTGAATTTGTAAGTGCCGCGGGGATATTTGACAGTATGGTCGATATCGGTACTGCCGAGCTGGTAGGCGATATAGTCGCCTTCTTTCGGATTTCCCGTATGTTCATAAGCGGTTTTGAGCAGCAGTTTCAGTTCATCGCTTGCACTGTCGGTAATCAGAAAGCCGTTGAATGTGACAGGCGTTTCCCGTTTGGCTAATCCCTTCCTTAAAGCATTTACATAATTCGCTCTTAAAGGAGCGTATGTGATTCCGTTGATTCCGCCGGCCTGAGGCTCAGCAGCCATCGTGGAATAAGTGATTTCATGTTCAGGTTCTTCGGCATGTACCAAAGTAAAAGAATTCAATTGTGTGATTGAAAGTATTCCTGCGCAAAGCAGGCTGCAGACTTTTTGAATGATTCTGTTCATAAACACCTCATATGATTTTTTGTATTCTTCTTCTGCGAAAATTGTCTCATGTACGAAAAGAAAATGCGAATCAATTTGATACGCATTTACTCTGAAGCTTTGAAGTTGTAGACAGGTTTGATGATTTCGATGACCTCGATTGTTTCGGAAATATTCTCGATGATTTCATCCGCATTTTTGTAGGCATCCGGTGCTTCATCAAGAGTGGACTCATTGACGGTTGAGGAGTAGATTCCTTTCATCGATTCTTCAAATGAAGAAACACTCAGATTCGCTTTGGCTTTTGCACGTGACATCTTTCTGCCGGCGCCATGAGGCCCGGAATAATTCCATTCAGGATTTCCTTTTCCTTTTCCGATGATACAGCCGTCTCTCATATTCAATGGGACAATGACAGGCTCATCCTTTTGAGCAGAGATTGAACCTTTGCGCAGGATGCGGTTTTCAACATCGATGTAGTTATGAATACAATGCCAGTATCCAAAATCCGCCAGGGGAAGACTGAAATAGTTTTTCAGGATGATGTCTGCGATTGTTTCTCTGTTTTTCACCGCATATTCCTGACAGAGCTTCATGTCATGAAGATAATTTTCCAGATCAATGCCCTGAATGACTGCCAGATCTTTCTCTGATGAAGCATATTTATCTCTGAATTCCTGTTTGAGAGCTTTCAATGCACTGTCGATCTGTCTTTCTTTTCCTTCGGCTTTATAGGTTCTGATCAACTCATCGCATGCTTTGTTCAGTTCATTCTGACCGTATTTCATATTGTCCTGAGCGATCTTCATGTAGATCTCACAGACCTGTTTGCCAAGATTTCTTGAGCCTGTATGGATGATCAGAAAATGTCTGCCATCAATTGACTGATCGATTTCGATGAAATGATTTCCGCCGCCAAGACTCCCGACAGAACGTTTTAAATAATCAGGATTTCTGAGCTTTTTGAAGCACTTCAGCTTTTCAATCGGAAAGTCAGTCTGTATCTTTTCGTGGATTTCCATCCCGGCAGGAACGAATGTGTGAATGATCTCATCGAGCTTTCTGAAATCATCGATTCTTTCACGCAGTTCAACCACCAGCATGCCGCAGCCGATATCAACGCCGACAAGATTGGGACATGTGCAGTCATTGATCTTCATGGTTGTGCCGATGGTGCATCCTTTCCCGGCATGCACATCCGGCATGAAGCGCGGCGAGGAATCACGGGCAAAAGGCTGATTTAAAAGATTCATGATCTGCGATACAGCTTCTTCTTCGATATCATCCGTATAGATTTTTGCGGATGCGTATGTTCCTTTGATTTCAAACATGTGGTTCCTCCTTCGGTTTCATTATAATCGATCATGAGTTCAGTCATATTTGATCATGTTATAATTCATACAGGTCAAATGAAGAAAAGAGATGAAAAGATGAAGAAAGATCCGATTTTCAAGACATTTATCCCGATGGTGATCATCACTGCACTCATCGGTGCACTGGCAGGGATTACAAAGAATTCGCTGATTCTGGCACTGTTCTTCCTGAACTTTGCGACTGTGGGATATCTTCTGTTTCAGTGGTATAAGAATATGAAGCGTTAAACCTGATTCCGGTCAGGTTTTCTTTTCATCATTTTTACACACTTATTCTGTCTGTACGGGAGTATGATGGAATTCCCTTCATTTCAGTCATCAATCTCAAATCATGAATCACTTTGTTCGCTATACGGGGAGGAACAATGTTTTCAGAATACGAAAAAACAGACAGAATGCAATCAGTGATCAGAGATTTTACGGAATTGTGCGATGATCATCTGCCTGAGAAGGTGACTTACGGAAATACTGTCAGCGAAAATCTGATTCTTCTTTATAACAGGGAAACAGATGCTTTCTGGGCACTGTCCGTTTCAAAGTTTTACAAAGGTGAAACCGGACAGGCAGAAAAAATGGACAATATCATCTTCTTCTGGGATCTGATCCGCAGAACTTATCGCAGCGATTATAAAGGACTTGTGTACAGAAGATCCGGCGGGCGGGCATATGTATACGGGATGGACCGTTTTAAAGAAAAGCATCCGTATACCGCATCTGAAATTATTCTATGGGACAGCGAGCAGATGGATCATCTGCTAATGAAATATGACCGTGAAGTCATTGAAGTTTCATTTGCCATCCTTTCTCTTCAATATCCGCAGATTGAAAAGCTCTACAAGGCAGGCTTTGAAAAGATTATTCATAAGTTTGTCCTGCAGGACAGATATGACACAAAGAAACTGCATTGCTTTGAAGACTGCTTTGGCAACGGCAAGACGATGAAGCAGATCACTTCATTGTCAAAAGGACAATGGTCGCAGCTGATTGGCTTCAGCCTGAATCTTGAAGAATACAGATGGCTGAAGAGGATTTTAAGCAGCCACAGAATTGATGATGTCAATGTGGCGCCGCTTGTCAGGATGTTCATCCGCGGAGAAGACAGATTCCGCAAAAGCTTTGAAAAAATCGTGAACTGCACACAGAACGGACAGCCTGCCTATGAAGCAGACCAGCTCATCAGAGATCTGATCAATGATCACGGCCATACCGGTTTAAGTGCCCATGAAGCCTGTGTATATCTTGCTGATTATATCCGGCTTTGTGAGAAAAATCATATGGAGCCGGTATACAGAAGTGAACATCTTCGCAATGAACATGACATGATGGTCATTGTCAATGAAGAACATAAGCAGAAGAAAAATGATGAAGAAACACAGATGATCTATGATGACCGCTATGAACAATTGAAGAAATATCTGTACGAATCGGATGATCTGATTGTTCTGCTGCCGAAGAAATTCAGCGATCTGATTCTTGAAGGCAGAAACAACCACAACTGTGTCGGTTCACTCTATGTATCAAGATATGAAAACGGTACATCCAATATCTTCTTCATCCGCAGAAAAGAAACTATGTATCAGTCCTACATTACGGTTGAACTGAATCAGAAATGCACAAAGACCATTCAGGCATTCTATTCCTGCAACCGCAGAATTACAGATGTAAACGATCTGAAATTCATCGAAGACTGGCTGGCGCATAACAAAGAAGCCAACCGCTCAAAAAAATGAAAGACGTAAGAAGATATGCAAGGATATAATGAAATCAGCGATATGGAGGAAATAATATCATGATCAGAAAAGCAGAAGACGTCAAAACCGAATACCGTGAACATATGAGAGGCGGTCCCGGTACGGCTCAGGTAACAAACTTTATTGCAGGTCCCGAAGAGATGTGCGGCAAGGGAAGACTCTTTGCAAAAATCACACTTGTTCCGGGTGCCGGTGTCGGCCATCATGAACATGAAAATGATTCTGAACTCTTCTATATTCTTTCCGGAACACCTGAATATGAAGATAACGGAACAATCGTGAAACTGCAGCCCGGTGATGTGACAATCTGCCCGCCCGGCGAGACGCATGCAATCACAAACAACACCGATGAGACTGTCGAAATCATCGCAGTCATCGTCTATGCATAAGGGAGAGATTCATGAAAATATACATGCCGGTCAGAGTTTATGATGAGGCCGAATGCGTCAAGGCTCATGCCAAAGAACTCGCTTCCTATGGCTCAAAGGCACTCATCGTAACCGGAAGACATTCTGCCGTTGCGTGCGGAGCTCAGAAAGATGTCACGGATGCGCTGGAAGAATATGGAAAAAGCTGGTGTATCTTCAATGAGATCGAAGAAAATCCTTCCGTCGAAACAGTCCTGAAAGCAGCTGAATTCGGAAAGAAGGAAGAGGCTGATTTCGTGATCGGAATCGGCGGCGGTTCACCGCTTGATGCGGCCAAGGCAATTGCCTTCTGCATGAAACAGAATGCCACGGCGGAAGATCTTTATGATGCATCGCTTCCTGCCGATGCCCTGGATGTGATTGCAGTCCCGACCACCTGCGGAACCGGCTCGGAAGTCACAGGTGTCAGTGTATTGACAGTCCATGCCAAAAGCACAAAGATTTCGATTCCTCACCGCATCTTCCCGAAGCTTGCCTTAATTGACGGGAAATATCTCAAGAATGCGCCGCATTCCATGATCGTCAATACAGCTGTCGATGCATTTGCGCATATGGCAGAAAGCTATCTCAGCAAAAAGGCAGATGACTTCAGTATGGCCGCAGCTTTGAGAGGCCTGTCCATCTTCAGTGAAGTTAAAGATGTACTGATTGGTGAAAGGGAAGCGAATGATGAAGATCGTGCAAAGCTGATGAGAGCGGCGGCGTTCGGAGGAATTGCGATCGTGACAACCGGCACATCAGTTCCTCATGCCTTAAGCTACATTCTGACATATGATGAAAAGATTCCCCATGGCAAAGCAGCCGGGTATTTCTTGGAGCGCTTCATTTCATTTGCGAAAGATGAAGATCAGAAGGCAATCCTGAATGCGGCCGGCTTTGCATCGATGGCGGATTTCGGAACATTTATGTCAAAGGCATTCGGTGAGATTGAAGTCAAAGAAGAAACACTTCAGAGGGCTTATGAAACGGTCGGCTCAAATACGGTGCGCATGAAGAGCAGCCGGGTTGAGCTGGACAAAGATAAGCTCAAAGCAATTGTGAATTTAAAATGAGAATTCAGGTCATTGACCTGTTTTCTTTCGCTTCTGACATTGTGTGATTGCATGGATAATGGATATAATAAAGAGTATGACAAAAATCGGTGAATGGAAAAATTATTTCAGAACAAGCGCGCTGCGTGAAGGATATAACCTCTATATCAACAACCAGGTAGGCAATTTCCGCGAAGTGGATGAGGACAGATTTATCGCTGAAGTGCTCGACCGCGGCATCCGCCGACGGGTTGTGATCACAAAAGTCGGGAACAGAATTCTCGGTCAGTGCAATTGTTATGAAGGAGGCAGAGGCTATTTCTGCAGGCATATGTCGGCAGCTCTGTATTATAACGAAAACCACGGTTCGGACGGAAACGATATTCTTTTCGACCCGAAAGAACATGAAGAATACTATTTCAACCTGGCAAAGATGACGGAAAAGATCAGGATTTCTCCTGCCGTGATCAGACGGGCAAGGCAGCTGGTTGAATCAAACAAGATTCAGCTGCAGAACGTGCAGCTTGCCTACCGCACCTCTTATCGGGGAGATGTCCTTCAGGGAACTGCAACAGCTTATTTATACGGAAATGATATCCGTCCTTTAAGTGTGAATGTTCAGTTTACAAAGGATGCGATTGAAGTGTCTGACTGCAACATCTGCCATAATTTTTATTACGGTTCGATCTATTCGGGAAGGGAGCTGTGCGAACATCAGGTTGCCCTGCTGATCCTGCTGGATGAATATATCAAAAAGGTGAATCCGGGTGATGAAACTTCGCTTTCCGGTGTCAGACTGCTGTCTTCTTTTGCCGGCATGCAGGCAATTAAGAAAATCGATGAAAACTCAAACAGAGCGAAGATCATCAGCCTTGATCCGCGCCTGGAAGTGAAAGGGGGAACTCTCAATCTTTCCTTCCGCATCGGTGTTTCCAAAATGTATGTTCTCAAGAATATGAAGGAACTGCAGGAAACCAAAGAAGAATTCGGTGTCATGAAACTCGGAAAGGGAAATGAACTTCATTTTGCAACGGAAGATTTCAACGAAAGCAGCGAACCTTATTACCGCTACTTATGCGACCGTCTGAAAGAAGATACTCTCTTCCGCGAGCGTGTGCTGCGTCAGTATGGGGATATCCCGGTCAGGGGAGGCGTTTCCTATATTGAGATGCGCGGGGTTGCCCTGGATGATTTCTATGATCTTGCATACGGGAAGACAATCGCGTTTGATGATAAAAACGGCGATCTTGAATACAGTACAATCAAGGTCGGTACTGTTCCGTATCACTTCTCGATCAAAGTGCAGAAAATCGAATCAAATGACAGATTTGCCGGTGTTTCAATCACCGGTCAATTGCCTGTTCAGTTTACCGGAACCAAAGGAATCTATTTCATCCGCAATCAGATCCTTTCCAGAATGTCTGATGAGGAAAGACAGTTTGCGGAACCATTCCTGCACGCAAGTGACGGCAATGAAATCCGTATGAAGATCGGTACCGGACATCTTTCTGAATTCTACTACCGCGTTCTGCCGGTTCTGAAAGAAAGCCCGATGATCACGGTTGAAGAAGATGAAACAATCCTGCAGTATCTGCCGCCGGAAGCTCACTTTGATCTTTATCTTGATATTGAAAATGACCTTGTCACATGCACGGGCAAAGTTACATATGATGAAAATGTCATTGATCTAAGGAAACTGACAGCCGCAGATTATCCGCTTGCCAGATGGCGCGATGCGTCGCAGGAAGCCAAGGCAATTGAGCGTGTTTCAGCCATCTTCCCTGAATATGACGGCATCAGACAGTATTTCTATGACCGCATGGATGATGAGAAGGTTTATGAACTGCTTGACTCCGGCGTGCGCCAGCTGATGGAAATCGGCGATGTGCACGGCTCGGAAGCGTTCAACCGTCTGAAGATCAGAAGAACGCCGGTCATCAATGTCGGTGTCTCACTTTCCAGCAACCTGCTTGATCTTGAAATCACCACCCAGCAGATGTCGGATGAAGAGCTTCTTGAAGTATTGGAAAGCTATCGCAGAAAGAAGAAATTCCATCGCCTGAGAAACGGTGAATTCATTTCCTTTGAACAGAATGAATCGCTGGAAATGATCACGGGACTCATGGAATCGATGAATGTTTCCCTGGATGAGTTTGTCAAAGGGAAGCTGCATCTGCCGATGTACAGAGCTCTCTATGTCAACAAAATGCTTGAGGAACATGACTCCATCGCAGCTGAAAGAGACAGGCATTTCCGCAATCTGATCCGCAATTTCAACGCCGTGAAGGACTCGGAATATGATGTGCCTCAGGAAATGAAATCCGTACTGCGCAATTATCAGGAGTACGGATACAAGTGGTTAAGAACATTATCAGATCTTGGCTTTGGCGGAATCCTTGCGGATGATATGGGACTCGGCAAAACGATTCAGATGATCGCCTATCTCAAAGGACGCAAAGATGCCGGTGAAACAAAACCTTCACTCATTGTCTGCCCGGCTTCGGTTGTCTATAACTGGGCGGAGGAATTCAGCCGCTTCGCACCTGATCTCAAAGTCATTCCGCTTGCCGGAACAGCTGCCGCCAGAACAAAGATGCTGGATGAAGACTGCGATGTCTTTGTCACATCCTATGATCTGCTCAAGCGCGATATCGGAAAATACAAAGGACATTCCTTTGCCTGTGAAGTTCTGGATGAAGGTCAGTTTATCAAGAATCCGAAAGCGGCCGTTTCAAAATCAGTCAAGATCATTGAGGCAGATCACCGCTTTGTATTGACCGGAACACCGATTGAAAACAGACTTTCCGAGCTCTGGAGCATCTTTGACTATCTGATGCCGGGCTTCCTGTATACATATGACCGCTTCCGCACGGACTTTGAAACACCGATTTCGAAAAACAAGGATGAACTGGTGACTTCCCGTTTAAGAAAGATGGTATCGCCGTTTATCTTAAGACGTCTCAAGCAGGATGTATTAAAGGATCTGCCTGAAAAGATGGAGGAAGTGCGCTATGCAAGATTCGATGATACCCAGCAAAAGGTGTATGACGGTCAGGTTGTGCGCATGAAGAATCTCATCAGCACCTCCGGTGACGACGGGCAGAGCAGAATCAAAATCCTTGCCGAGCTGACAAGAATCAGACAGATCTGCTGCGATCCTTCACTGATTCTTGAAAATTATGAAGGTGAATCAGCCAAAAAGGACGCATGCATTCAGCTGATCGAAAGCGCGATTGACGGCGGTCACAAGATGCTTGTGTTCTCGCAGTTTACTTCAATGCTTGAAATCCTGAGAAAAGAACTGGATGAAAGAAAGATTGAATATTATGTGATTACCGGTGCCACCCCCAAGGAGGAAAGAATGCGTCTGGTTCACCGCTTCAATGAGAACGAGATTCCTGTCTTCCTGATTTCCCTCAAGGCAGGAGGAACGGGATTGAATCTGACCGGAGCGGATGTGGTGATTCACTATGATCCATGGTGGAATCTGGCTGCCCAGAACCAGGCAACCGACCGTGCCCACAGAATCGGTCAGAAGAGCACCGTTACTGTTTACCGCATCATTGCCAAGGATACGATCGAAGAGAAGATTCTTGAGCTGCAGGAAGCCAAGAAAGACCTTTCCGATGCAATCCTCTCCGGCGAGTCATCCTCTCTTGCAGGCCTTTCAAAGGACGAGCTGCTCGAACTGCTGTCATAAGAAGTTAAGACATTCTGAATCTCAGAGTGTCTTTTTAAGTGATCATGCATACAATGAACGATTCAATGTATAATGAACAGGATGAACGGGGGCGGAATATGAAAAAAAGCGGAATGTCATATCTTTCGGTCATGCTCGCAATGTGCGGACTTGTCGGTCTGTCAATCGGTGTGTGTATGGGAACAGCCGGACTGTTTTACAGCCACATCGCATCTGATCTGAATATTTCAAGCGGCTCGGTGTCGCTCATGTATACCATCACAACATTTGCATCGGCTTTCTCGGGACTGCTGGTTCCGGTGATTCTGAAAAATCCGAAGATGCTGAAACCGCTGATTTTTACCGGGGTTGCCCTCTGTACGGGCGGAACATTCCTGCTTTCGCTGGCCGGTAATGTATGGCTGATGTACCTCATCAGCATTCTGCGCGGCATCGGTTCGGGCATGCTCAGCTTCGTGCTTGCGACAACTGTGATCAACAACTGGTTCTATGCAAGAAACGGTCTGATGGTTTCGATCGCAATGGCTTTCTCGGGATTACCGGGAGTATTGCTGTCAAATATCATCACGAATGTGATCCTTTCAAGAGGATGGCGCTTTGGCTATGTGTTTGTGACAATTGTCATGCTGGTATTTGCGGCGCCTGCAATATTCCTGCCGGTGAAAATGAGACCGGAAGAAACAGGCCTGCAGCCGTACGGTTATGAAGATTATCTGAAATATCGTGAAGAAAACAAAGAAAAAGTGGTCTTCCAGGCAAGCCATACCGGTCCTGATTTCCTCTCCATTGAAATGATTTCACTGGTGCTCTTTACCGTCTTTGTCTGCATCATGGCAGGGATGCTGCAGCATTTGCCGAGCTTTGCCCTGTCACTTGGCTTTACAGCCGCAATCGGCGCATATATGAGCTCTGCGGCAAGCACGGCCAATATTGTTTCCAAGCTGATGTATGGTGTCCTGACGGATAAGATCGGCGTTTATAAAACGACGATTCTCTGCGCATGTATCAACATCGTGGCGGTTGTTCTGCTGATCACGGTGCATACACCGGTCCTGATGGTTCTGGCTTCTTTCCTCTATGGCTTCACGTTTGCCAACAGCTCAACCGCAATGTCAGTGCTGACAAGGGAAACATTCGGCATGCAGAATTATACAAAGGTCTATCCGGTCATTTCATTTGCCGGTTCTGCCTCCAATGCATTCGGTGTGACACTCCTGGGTATGATGTATGACGCAAGCGGATCCTATTTTGTGACATTCATCATGGGTCTGATCATGCAGGCGTGCGCGATTCTGCTCACACTGAATCTTCTCAGAAGAAAAAAGCAGGCAGAAGCTCTGCCCGCATAATTGAGTGCGTATTCCGCAAAGGGATACGCATTTTCATTCGTATTCAGAAATTAAAAACTGCAGCAGATCAATCAGCTGATTGTCAGTGACTTCGCATTCTCCCTGTTCATTTTGGTAAACATCCGTGACATAGATGTAAGTCTTTTCATCTGCTTTGCCATAGCATAAGAATCTGTACTTCACACCTGCATCATCCTTTGTGCCAAGAAGCACAATCGGAATCAATGTGATGTCGGTTTTCTTCGAAACAGCTTTGCTGAAAGCTTCGTCAGCCTCAGGCGGCAGGGAACCGGGTTTGGGATCGGCGGTGAATGTCCATTTCAATATCTCGGTATCCGGTTTTTCAAGTACCGGAATATCCCAGATGCAGATGCTTTCATTACCGTTCATGCGGGGGTGTCCGAAATTGGGGTTGTTCGGATCGTAAATGACGTAGAGAGTGTAATAATCGGAAGTCGTCCCTTCCTGCTGCTTTTTATAGGCCAGGTATACATAATTCATTGCAGATCCGTCCGGCTTTGTACCGAGCAGCTGGATCGGCGAGAAAAATGCTTTGATTTCCGGTGATATATCCTGAAACGACAGATCATAGAGCTCACGTTCCTGATCGCTCAGAATCTCTGAATAATTCTTGTTCATAACCCAGCCGTCAGGGCTGTTCCACTTCGGAATGTAATGGACATCCGTCCGTTCAGTTTCCTGCGGGGCAGAAGAGCTCTGCGCATCAGAATCGGTTTTGGCGCACGAAGAAAGAGAGAGACAGAGACTTAAAGAACTGATCATCATGATGCATTTCCTGAAATTCATACGGGAAACTCCTTTCTTCTGTTTGTTTCATTTTACAACGATTTATAGGAAGGAGACAGGATCAATGGAAAATCTTAATGAATTGAACAAATCCGCAATTGGAAAGAAGGGCTGTCTCGTTCATAATGTTAGGAGAAGGAAGTGAATGATGATCAGAGGAATCCTGTTTGATTTTGACGGTACATTAAGCAACCGCAAGCTTGCGGCAAATCATATGTACAGACAATGTATTCTGAAGATGCGCAGCGATCTTTCGGCGGATGATCTGGAAACCGAAACGATGGTGCAGTTCTGCATGATTGCAGATCAGTACGGGATTATTCCCAAACGGTATGTATGGCAGCGTCTGAAGGATAAATATATCCCGGAACTTGATGTTGAAGAGTGGAATGATTACTGGTATCAGAATTTCAACAAAATCCAGATTCCGAATAACGGCGCTGAAGAAGCACTGAAGATTCTGAAGAAACATTATAAGCTGGGCATCCTGACAAACGGTGATTATGAAACACAGCTTGCCAAAGTGAAGATGACCGGTTTCGATCAGCTTGTCGATGAAGTGATTGTCTGCGGGCAGTACGGTATCAGCAAACCTGATGAAAGGATCTTCCGGATTGCGGCAGAAAAACTCGGATTATCATGCGAAGAAACTGCAATGGTCGGGGATATGTTCTTCACTGATATCTGCGGTGCGATCAAAGCGGGTATGAAACCGGTATGGTATATCGGAGATGAAAACTTCATTTCAGATTACGATGTAACAGCCGTACGTTCATTCAGAGAAATTCTTGAACTGTTCCATGGGGAGGAATGCCAATGAAGCAATGGAAAAAACTGACGCTGACTCTGTTGAGCATCTGTATGCTGGCAGTAAGCGGATGCACAAAAAAACCGCAGCCTGATCCGGCTGTGACGCCGGATACGGCAGTCGTGACACCGACACCTGAAACAACACCAGAGCCTACACCGGAGCCGACGCCTGAAGCAACTGCCGAGCCAAAACCCGAACCGACTTCGGAACCTCAGCCTGAAGTCAAGATTTCGGAAGATGATATCTACGACACCAAAGATGAAGTTGCACTGTATATCTACACCTTCCATCATCTGCCGGACTGCTACATGACAAAAAAGGAAGCCAGAAAGCGCGGATGGAGCGGGGGAGCACTGAACAGGACAATCAAAGGCAAGTGCATCGGCGGCGATGAGTTCGGAAATTTTGAAGGACTGCTTCCTGAAACCGGCGAAGATTATTATGAATGCGACATTGATACGATGAATGCAAAATCACGCGGC
This sequence comes from Erysipelotrichaceae bacterium, assembly GCA_030525525.1. GTDB lineage: Bacteria > Bacillota_I > Bacilli_A > Erysipelotrichales > Erysipelotrichaceae > Bulleidia. The sequence goes on along the minus strand of JAUNEN010000013.1, from coordinate 41,838 downwards.
GCAAAACGGATCATCTATACGCTGGACGGGGATGTCTGGTATACGGAAGATCATTATGAAAGCTTTGAACAGCTTTACGACGGAGATAAGTAAATGGCAAAACGAATCAGAATTGACGCTTCCCGTCTGCTGAACCGGGAGGATATGGCGGCATATATGCAGGAGATCTTTGAGTTTCCTGAGTACTTCGGCAGAAATCTTGACGCATTGAGAGACTGCCTGGAGGAAGTGAGCGAGGAAACGGATATCGTTCTGGATCATGAGTGCATCCGGACGATGTGCGATGAACCGTATGCATATAAAGTTCTTCTGGTCATGGGCAGAGCTGCCGAAAGCAATCCCAACCTGCACATTCTCTTCAGACAGTAAGAATTACGGAATCCTGAAATATGGATTCCTTTTTTTATCTGAATCAATCTGTCAGAAACCGTGGATTTTTCAAATCTGTCGAAAATCGACAGATCTCAGAATCTCTTCATTCCAATGGGAATTCCGTTGGGCTTTAATATAAATGCGCCGCAAGGTTCTGTAAAACCGATCTCAGTTGATTTGAAACACCTCCTAGTGAACCGGGCAGCGCATTCATTGTTTTCTTCCCTTTTCAAAAGAGATCTCGATGCAGATCTCTTCTTTTTTTCGAAATTGAAGAATCTTCATGATCTGTCGAAAATTGAAAAAATCAACGATTCTGTCAAAAATCGCGGATTTTTCAAATCTGTCGAAAATCGTCAGATCTGAAAATCTCTTCATATTTTTTGACTCTGGATTGCGCTATTAATTGTTTTGTACCCATCGGGATATGACGTGCAGAAAAGAGTAAAGGGACCATTGGTTATGTCTTCTTCAAAACGCAATTCACAATCTGATCAGCTTTATGGGAGAGCTGTTTCACTGGCAGCCAGACTGATTATTCTGTTTGTCATATTCCGGGTACTGACATCTTATGTCTTTGGAATCTATCTTGTCTCAGGAAATTCCATGTATCCTTCCCTGCGCGATGGCGACCTGTGCATCACATACAGACTCGAGCCATACAGAATTTCAGAAGTCATCGCATATCAAGCCGGCACCGCAGTCCGCTTTGCAAGGATTGCGGCAGCGGGAAAGGATACAGTTGAAATCACACAGGACGGAATACTTCTGATTAACGGATATCAGCCTGCGGAGGAGATTTTCTATCCGACCCTTCCCGGCCCCCTGAACGGGGACGTTCAGATCACTGTGAATGACAGTGAATGGTACCTTCTGAACGACTGCCGGACTGATCTTTCCGATTCGAGAACGTATGGCTCGGTTTCTGCTGACAGGCTTCTGGGAAAACTGATCTTTGTAATCCGCAGAAGAGGATTCTGAAAAAGAAGGAAAGGTTAAAAGACATGAAACTGACAAAAAGGAATCTGCTTTCATTGGGTCTTGGCGCTCTTGTCACAGCCTCAATGAATCTTCCCGTACAGGCGGCAGGCTATACGCCGGTGACGGGAGGAACCACATCATTTGACAAGTATCTGATCATCGATCAAAACGCGAATGTACCGAATGCGGAATTCTCATTTGCGATCGCTGCGGGCACTGCCGCGGCAGCTTCAGATACAAGCATGGAAGTGCTGGCGGGACCGCTTGACGCAAACGGACCGGTCATCACAAATACGGCTGTCTTCACACCCGAAGACACAGCTGTTTCTGCAGCTATGGAAGGTGACATCATCACCCTTGCAGAGAATGAGAAATATGCATCAAAAACAATCAATGTCGACTTCTCGAATGTCTCATTCAATGAACCCGGTATTTACCGCTATGTGATTACCGAAACCGCACTTGAAACGCCCGGCGCAATTACCCAGGACAGCGCGCCGAAATATCTTGATGTCTATGTCATTGATGATAACAATTCACTGGCAATTGCATCTTATGTACTGCATACATCCGATGCCGCTCCGGCAAGAAATGAAACCGGCGGCTCAGCAGATGTCGCAGAAGCATTAAGTGCAGTCAGTGACAAAGTCACAGGCTTTATCAACCGCTACAGCACAAAGGACCTGACAATCACAAAGCAGGTTGAAGGCAACCAGGCTTCAAAGGACAAATACTTCAAATACACACTGAATATCGCAAATGCCGGCAAAGGCACAAAACTCATTGTCGATGTGACAACCGGGGCAGAAGCTGCACCTGAAAAAACCGCTGCCACAATCTATGAAAATACTGCGATGCATGAAGCAAACGGCATAACAGTATTGACATGTAACGACAGCGGCAGTGTGACGCAGGACTTCTACCTCAAGCACAATCAGTCGATCACTATCCGCCAGATTCCATCCGGTGCTGCATACACACTGACTGAAGCAAACGAAGATTATGTTTCGCAGGCACTGCATGAAAAAGATGCTGAGACATATGCCGAAAACAGCGGCACGATCGCTGAAAGCAATCTGACAGCAGGCTTTGTGAATACCCGCAACGGCGTCATTCCGACCGGCATTATCACTTCCGTGATGCCGTATGCATTGATCGTACTTGCGGCATCGCTCGGAATGATCATGGTCGGCAGAAACCGCATGATCCGCTGAGAAAACCCGGATGAAGGCAGGAGTCAGAATTCTTTCGGCACTGTTCAGGGTGCTGGATCTCTTCATATCAATTTCAGTCTGTCTGTTCTGTCTCCTGTTTCTTCTGCTGGGAGTTTACTCACTTTATGATACGGCTCTGCTGTATCATGACGCATCCGACTCATCCTTTCTCCGCTTCCGTCCGGAGGTCACCCGGGAAAAAAGAACGGCCTATGAAGAACTCAAAGGCTCGGTCAGCTGGCTGACTCTGGAGGGAGCGGGAGTCGATGCGCCGGTTATGCAGGGAAAGGATAATCTGGAATATCTGAACAAAAATCCGTACGGTGAATTCTCACTTTCGGGATCGCTGTTTCTCGACTTCAGAAACAGCAGCGACTTCTCCGATCCGTATTCATTGATCTATGGGCATCATATGGATCATCACATGATGTTCGGTGCTCTGGATCAGTATATGGATGAAGAATTCTTCAATGCACATTCCGAAGGTCTTCTCTATACGCAGGGACAGGTGCTGAATCTGAAGATTGTCGCTTATGGGGAATGTTCTGCATATGACAGCCGCGTCTTTGAACCGGTTGGAGCAGAAAATGTCAGAGAATTCATACGCGATCATTCTGTTTATTTCAAAGAAGAAGAATGGAATGAAAATGAGCGGATTGTGTGCTTCAGCACATGCAGATTTCCGGATACACAGTCAAGGACCGTTGTATTTGCTCTGATCAAAGAGCAGTGAAAGGAGTCAGATATGATCAGAATCCTGCGGATGATATTGATATGCGGACTATGTGTTTCCCGGCCGCAGATCCTGCCGGATACCGTCTTCATTCCTGTACAGATTGAGGGAGGCGGAACGGTGTCTGCGGTTTGTCAAGATTCCGATTCAGAAAGGCTGTTCAGAATCAATGATCAGGAGCAGGGAAGGCTTGATTTTTCAATCGAAAAGCCCGGTATTTATGTCTACACGCTGAGTCAGAGGGCTTTGGATGAATCAT
>JAUNEN010000013.1:33339-38179 GCA_030525525.1 Erysipelotrichaceae bacterium | reverse complement strand
GATGATGAAGATTAGAAAACTATTGTTGATATTTCTTGCAGGATTATTCATCATCTTCTGCATTCCGCCGACAGACGCAGCTGAAACAGGAACAGCGATACTGGTGCAGACTTCAGATATAGAAGGGTATGAGGATCGGATCAGAGGAGTCTATGAAGCAGATTCAGAGACTCCCGTATACCATCTGTATTTTGAAAACAGCACCGATGCAGAAAATTTCCTGGAACGCACGGGAAATGTGATCGCCGAAGAAGACCGCATGATCAGCAGAAATGAAACGGGTGAAGCAGTCACTTCCCTGACATTCAGCCCGCTGAGCCGGCTGAGTGATGAAAGGAGTGCTCAGTACGATATTGCGGTCATCGGCGGCGGCACATCAGATCAGTCAGTTGATCAGATTGAATTGACTGATGCAGAAATAAAGGGAGGTGCCCGTGATATCAGCGTGCTGAAAGAAAACGGCGCAGGACGGATTTTATCAATCAAAACAGCAGACGCAGAAGGCAGATCATCCTTAAGTGCACTGTATGGGGCAATGATGCTTGCGGCAGAAAAGAATGTGAAAACTGTGATCCTGCCGGTATCGGAACAGGTGATTCATGAACATGTCTTTCTTGAGCAGGCAGTGCAGAAACTGACTGATGCCGGAATTGCGATCTGTGAATCGGCAGACGGCCTGTATGCAAAAAGAAGCGGAAACAGTGAAATCGTCACGTTTGAAGCATCATATCAGAGCGGTCTGATTCATGATGAACAAAGTGATGAATATATCTGGTTTCCGGAAACTTCTGCAGCTTCGCATCGCTTTACCTACAGAGTCAGCTGGTCATTAAGCGGAATGTATGAACTTAACGCAGAAGATGTGAAGATTCATATACCGCTGCACATCCTGAAAACAAGAGACGGAAATATCGGCGATCATGCCGAAATGTCAGTTCCTCATGAAGAGGATGCGACGGAATCAGATCTCTTTGTATACCGCATTAACGGTTCGGAAATCGAAGTCTATAACCGGAAGGAAATCTCTTCAGCACAGGAAGGTTTCTTTGAAGTCTCCTATGCGACAAACGAAGAAACATTCAGCTACAAAGACGGAGATCATTCAGAGAGTTTCGATACAGAGATCACAGTCAATCATGATTCCGAAACTGAAACCGCAGCTTCATCAGTCAGCTCATTCAGAATTGACACATCTTCTGAAATTCTTTCGACACTCAAGCGCTATCCGGCTGTATTCAATGAATGGAATGATCTCTGGATGGAAAAACCTTCTGACAGCATAGACGAAGATTATCTGATCTGGGAAATCAGAAGCTACATCCGTCAGAATTCCACCCAGCCTTACACACTTGTGCTGGCAGATGAGATCTCTTCACAAGATACCGAAACACGGATCCTGGGATACAGATTCATGAATCAGACGGGATTCAGTTCTGAAAATACAGTCACTTCACAGACAGCCGATCAGGTACGTACAGACTATGTGCTGAGTGCACATAAAAGAAGTTCTTCCGATATAACGATTGACAATCACATCACCGTGACATTGATTCCTGAAGACGGAATCGATGAAAGCAGCTCTGCAGAGAGTTCTGCTGTTTATACGGAAGAAAAACAGATCTTCCATGAACCGGAAGGATCGATCGGTTCGGAAAAATATGCAGGCGAAACACTGTACAACCTTGAGCTTCTTCAGAACGGTCAGATCGATGCTGTTGACAATCTTGACTATCACATCATCATGGAAGGCTATCCGTATGAATGGACAAGAAATGAAGAAGATGATCCGCTGGATCCGGATTCATATGGAAAAAGGAATGTCACATATGTAATTGATGATCATGAGCTCTATCTGGATTCAAAGGACAACAGGCTGAACAGCGATGATTACTCGATTGATTCATTGACTTATTCGTTTCAGTTTCATGATGCTGTATTCAATGAACAGACACAGACATTTGATGAATCTGAAGTAATATTCAAACCGGAAGATGAAGTTGTTTTCCTCGGATTATTCAATGAAGAGTGGAAAACTGTTGCGAACTGGTCAATATTTACTGATTCATGGCAGGTTAATGAATCTCTTGCATTACGTAACGAGAACAGACTGGATTTCGTACAGGTGTGCTCGGGAATCAGAATTGAAACGGAAAATGCACTCTATCACACAAAGGCGCAGTTCGATCTTTCGGTATCACTGAAAGGCACAGACCATGTTCAGCAGCTAATTGCAGGCAAGGACAGAGTCACACTGGGCAATACGGAATATTTCACACTGCTTCAGGAAAATGCAGAAATCACATCTTTGGAAAGGACTGCTGTCAATTTTATCCGGAGAACATTCCGGGACAGCGATCTCAAAAAGCGGGTTGTCTCAACAAAAAACGATGTGAGTGCAAAGCAGTATTCCATCACATGGAAAGCATCCCTTCAGGAATTCATCACCGATACGGAAGGAGAACGAAGAGCGTATCCGCAGAGCTCGGGAGTCTTCTATGATCTGTTGCCGGCAGGCTGTGTGCCTGATCCTTCTTCCTTTTCAGTTTTTGATTCTCAGTCGGAACTGAGCAGTGACATGTATGAATATGAAATAACAGAGAATTTCAGACAGAGCGGAAGGACGCTGCTGAAAGTGAGTATTCATCAAAGCGCAGATGAATACAATCTGTTTTACGATACATTGCATTCCTGGGAAAGCATCAGGGACTATGGACCGTCCATTCTGAATCCGATTGCATATGAAACCGGGAATGAAGACATCGCAGACGGGTATGCGGATACAGCTGAACCGTTAAGCGATCTCAACCGCAGCTATCTTGCAGGACTTGATGAAGACTGCGCTGGGGCACGTTTTGTCTACGCCGAGCAGCCGCACGATATCGCTGCGATCACTTCAGCCATCGGCGGTCTGAACAAAAAGGTAAAAGGAAATCATGTGCAGTATTCCTATCAGGATGTGACTGGAAAAGAAGAAATCTATTCCTATAAGCTGCGCTATGAGACAAGCGATTCATCCCGTGCAGGGAATATGATCTTCTTTGATTCTCTTGAGAACTATGAAACGGAAGATCATGAATCCAGCCAATGGCACGGCACACTGCAGTCGGTTGATGTGTCTCAGCTGAGACAGAAAGGAATTGATGCAAAGGTTTACATCAGCTCTGTCGAACAGCTTGATATTGAAGCACATCATGATCTTTCCGATACATCCATCTGGCATCCGGCGGAAGAAGATCTTTCCGGTGCAAAGGCAATTGCGATTGATATGAGACAGGCAGAAGACGGGACACCTTATGTGCTTGGACCTTCTCAGTCTGTCAGTGCAGTTCTTTATCTCAAAGCACCTTCGGCTGTGATATCAGATCCTCTTCATAACAAGGCATATAACAATGTCTGGCTCAGCAGCACCCTTCACGGTGATTTCAATGAGTCTGAAGATTATCTGATCCGTCAGGATTTTACACAAATTGAACTGCGCACAAAAAATGATGTGAAGATCCGCAAAATCAATGAAGCAGATCCTTCTGAAATGATTGCAGGGATCAGTTTCATTCTGGAAGGAACATCGGATTACGGCACACCCGTACATCTGGAACAGACAACCGGAACAGACGGCATCCTGATTTTCAGGAATGTGGAAAGAGGAAGCTATGAACTGTATGAAGCAGGTTCACATTCAGACTGGCTGAAAGACGATACAGTGCATCAGGTTTTGATCAATGAAAGCGGGCAGGTTCTGATTGATGAAGTGATATGTGATGATGAAGGTTTTACCATCACCAATACACGTCGTATTCATAACGATCTCTGCATTGTCAAAAAAGATTTGAATACGTCTTCAAAGCCGGTTGCAGATGCTCTTTACCGCTTAAGCGGGACATCAGTCTACGGAAATGAAACAGTCATGTACGCAGAAACCGATGAAAGCGGAAATGTCATATTCTCTGATATTGAACAGGGAACGTATGAGCTGCGTGAAACCGAAGCTCCTGAAGGTTATCTGAAAGATCAGACAGTCTACACGGCAGTTCTTGATGAACATGGAGTATTTCATATCGATCAATGCGAACAGAATGAATCCGGCGCATTCATTCTGTATGATGAACCGCTCCATGAAATCACATTGATGAAGAAAAGTTCATATGATGATACGCCGCTGCCGATGGCTGAGTTTGTACTCAAGGGAGTTGCGGATGACGGGACGGAAGTCTTTGAAACGGCAAGAAGCGACCAAAGAGGAATGATCCGTTTTACGGGGCTTCATGCCGGCACATATGCACTTCTTGAAACAGCAGCACCTGAAGGATATCTCAGAGATGAAACCGTACATGCGGTCCGTGTCAACCGTGACGGAACGGCTGAATATGACGGACTCAATCTCAATGCACAGGGAATCCCGGTGATTCTGAATCAGCCGGCAAGAAATCAGACGATCAGAATCATCAAAAAATGGATGGATGACGGAAGTCAGGAAAGACCTGTACCTCTGATTCATCTCACCAATACAAAACCGGTAGTTGAACCGAAGACAGTCACGATTGATAAGGACCGGTGGCTGAATGAGGATACAGGTCTTGCCTGGATTGAAGAAGCTGTCTTCTTTGAAGAAAACACAGACCTGACAAAAGAAGAAGTACTCGCAATTGAAAACGTCATCAGGATTGACGATGAAACAACTGATTATGTGATGTACATATGGCCGTCAGAGGATGGTTATGAATGGTGGTCCGACGCAGATGTGATTGAGCTCCCGGAAGACTGTTCAGGAATGTTCGCTTCGTGCTCACAGCTTGAACAGCTGGATCTCAGCAGATTCGCTTCTGACAATGTCACGGATATG
>JAUNEN010000013.1:1706-33239 GCA_030525525.1 Erysipelotrichaceae bacterium | reverse complement strand
GAAGGCGGCTATCTGACCTATCGGGAATATGTGAGTCAAAGTGGATCGGTTTCGTCTGGAAAACTGCTCTGGAGTGTCAATGCTGAAGAGATTCAGGAGTACACGTCGGTTTCTGAAAACTTCCTCACTTCTGAGATGAGTGAAGCGGAAAGGGAACTGATGCTCAGCAGCACTGACGGATACTGGCAGGTTCTTGATGAAAACACATGGACTTACACATTCCCGGTGGTCAATGATCAGGATGACTTCTGGTTTTACGAGGAGGATGTAGAAGGATATATGAGCAATGCAGATATTTACAGTCCGGGCTTCGTGAATGACGGAAGCGGGACAATCATCAATTTCAAAGGTGTCAGTCCCGAAACGGGTTCATTGCGGATTACAAAGGAAGTGATGAATGCGGAATCTGAAAACCGTCAGTTCTTCTTTGCGGTCACATTGCATAACGGAAGCGGGGAACCGGTTAGCGGAAGAGCTGTCTACGGAGATACGGTTTTTGAAAACGGTGAGGCACGGCTGATGCTCGGAGCCGGGGAAACAGTCCTGCTCACAGGCATTCCGAAAGGATGGATGTATCTGGTGGAGGAAGAAATGAGCGATGAATACAGTACAGTCAGCAACGGCGCAAGCGGGGTGATCGCTGATGACACTGCTGAAGTCCTCTTTACCAATACAAAGGAAAACGTTATGGAAGATACCGTGAATATTACCTTGAAAAAACAGCTGACGGGAAGGTTTGAACATATGGAAGAAGAGGAATTTACATTCCATCTGTTCTTAGGCGGACTGAAACCTCAGAAAGAATACTCACTGTCTGACGGGCAGATCTATTTTGCGGATGAAGGCGGCGGGGCCGACTTTACTTACAGACTGAAGGACGGTGAATCCGTGACGCTGTATGATCTGCCGGTCGGCAGCACTTATCAGATCTGTGAAGAAGCAGGGGATTATGTTGCTTCATATGAAATCAATGCAGGAGATGATACGGAACAATTGATCGGTTCCGGACGTGCCAATCAGCTGTCCGACCGTTTCCTCTCAACAGCACTTGAAACAACAGGAACCTCAGATGTGGAAATTACTTTTACCAACTATGTGGAATATGTGCAGAATATTACAGTCCGTAAGATCTGTACCTATCCGGCCGGCGATGAAGAATTTGCATTCACTGCTTATTTCAGCAATCTGAACCCAACCGACACCATTTCTTCCGAAATCGGCAGTCTCAAAGCAGATGAAAACGGAACGATCACAAAGACATTCTATCTAAAAGACGGAGAATCAATGACATTCCGCAATGTGCCGGTCACTTCGCGCTATGTATTTGCAGAAGAAACAGGAAAGTGGATCGGTGAATATCAGATCGAGGATCTGTATGGCGGCGGAAATGTCATCAGGCAGTTCGGCACGTCCGGTGTATCAGAGACTTCACTTGCGACAAAAGAGGAAACCGTGAATCAATATGAGGATGTGCTGATCACATTTACGAATTCACCTGAACCGGTGAGTCTTGCCGTCACCAAAGAGACACGCGGAAATCTCGGATCGAAAGACGAGAAATTCAAATTCATCCTGACACTCAATGAAAACGGAGTACTTCTGAGTGAAGTTGAATATGAAAAAACCGAGAACGGTGTTCTGAGCGGTGCCGGCAGTATGGAAACAGATGAAAACGGCAGAGCTGTATTCATGTTAAGAAACAATGAAACAATCCGCTTCATCAATCTTGAGCCGGGCACATTCTTTACGGTTGAGGAAGATACCGATGAATCAAAAGGATATGAATGCAGAGTCATTCATGGCGAAGAGGAACAGCCCGGCTACTTTGCGGCAGGCAGACTCAGCCGGTCTGATTCGGAAAATGCATTCACATTTATCAACGAAAAAAATGCCGTGATTCCGACCGGCAGAAATCCATTTTTTCAGAGTACAGCCTTCTTTATCATGATGATTGCAGCAGTGATTTTACATCAAATCAGTTGATAAAAAAGTTTAATATTTCAATGAATAAAAATGGAATTTTACACATAAAACAACACGATGAACTTTTACAAATTTAGCAAAATATTAAAATATCGTCAGATCAGTAAAATATTCACTTACTTTGTAAAAAAATTGAGTGTTATGAAATAAATAGGCCTTTTCAGACAGAGGCTACCTAGGGGAGGGAAAACTGGAACAGATGACAATCAAACGAAAAGACGCCAGGCAGCTCCTGACAGAATCTGTCAAGGAGCTTGCAGCCAAAAAAACAATCAACAAAATCTGCGTAGCGGAAATCGCACGCAACTGCTCGATGAGCAACTCAAACTTCTACCATTACTTCAGCGACAAATATGAATTGATCTCTTATGTGATCGGCGAAGAGATCGATCACAGAATCAGCGATAAAGTAATGACTCTGAATGAACTGTTTACAGAATTTCTGGATATGATGGAGGATAACCGGCAATTCTATTCAAATGTTCTGGTTACAACTCTGTCTGAATATCCTAATCACGCATTTTTTCACGAAACGCTCGACACAAAGGTCAAGAACCTGATTGTCAGCAATTGTATGAGCATTATTCCCGGAAAGAAACTCGACCTGACACTGAATGTGTATCTGGCGGGAATCACCGCTATTATGTGCAACCACATTATTTATCAGCGCGGCACAAGAACTGAGCTGATGGATGCGTTCATGGTAGCGGTTCCGGCAAGCTTACGGCCTTACATCAGTATGGGCTGTCAATATCTTTCATAAATAAACGGACTGTACCGGGTGAATCGGGACAGTCCGTTTTCAGCTGTTTTCTGAATTGTCAGTAAAGATTATTTTTTCGGTGTGATTGCGATGGCTCTCACCGGCAGTCCGGTTGCGCCTTCAATTCTCGGCCATGCGGCGAAAAGAACTGCGCCTGCTTCTGCGACAAGATCAAGATTCTGCAGAACTTCAATCTGCAGCTTGCCGGAATCAAGAACATATCTCTCACATGCAAGATCGCCGGCTTTAGCAGCTTCTGCGGAGGCATCTGTATCAAGAGTCTCATGGCCGTTGGCTGCGGCATTTCTCTCTTCATAGATGAACTTCAGCGCTTCAAGAGACCAGCCCGGGAAGTTTTCGCTCTCATCTTCGGCAATTCCCGAAAGCTTGTTCATATCCGGCCAGTTTTTATACCAGTCGGTACGTAATGCAACAAAGGCACCGTCCGGAATTCTTCCGTATTTCTCTTCATAGGCAAGGATATCTTCACGCTTGACTGCGTAGTGAACATCTTCCTTAACCTTGTCGGTGATATCAATCACGCATAACGGATAGAACATGCTGTCGACGGAATAGGATTCGGAAAGCTTGGCATCTTTGATGAAATGGCCGGGGAAATCGATGTGGGTGCCGAACTGGCCGGGGAATTTGAATGTCTGAATCAGGCATTCAAGCATCGGGTTGCCCCAGTCAAAGACTGTTTCTGCAAGTTTTACGGATCCCTCGGGAATACCTGCCCAATAGGGGCTGTCGTTGGAAAGCTCATGCGAAAGCTCGATGATGTCGTAGTCTTTTTTCAGGCTGTTCAGAAAATCCCAAAGCGGATAAGTCATGATTATTTCCTCCAAAAATATATCGATAACTCTATTTTACACGAGGGTCATGAGATTTGAATATGAAGGGATCGTTAATGATGCGAAATTGCGGCCGGAACTGTCTGAGATCCTTCAAAGTTCCCCTATATAGATAAGGATACATTCCTGCTGAGAAATGGGTTCTGAAGGCCCTGAGAAGACACCGTGAAATAAATAAAAAATAATACTTGTAATGTACTTGCATGGATGGTAGAATAATCGAGCACTCGCGTAGACGTGGGAGATTGCCGGCACGCTGAAATGCGTTGTCACGGTAGGCGTGATAACCGGGGAACTCACACCGAGCGATCCCGAGAAGGGAATGAATATAAGGAGGAAAAATTCATGGCAAAGAACTCTGTAAGAATTCGACTGAAGGCTTACGAGAACAGGAGCCTGGACGCTGCCAGCGAAAAGATCGTCAAGACAGCTGAAAACCATGGCGCGAAGAAAATCGTTGGACCTGTTCCGCTGCCGACTGAGCGTGAGGTCATCACTGTCCTGCGCGCGGTCCACAAGTACAAGGACTCTCGTGAACAGTTCGAGATCCGCACGCACAAGAGACTGATTGAAATCATCGGCCCGAGTGCTGAAACAATCGATGCACTGAGCAGACTTGATCTGCCATCCGGCGTCGACATTGAGATCAAGCTTTAAGAAAGGAACCGGGTGAATACAGATGAAGGGTATTTTAGGTAGAAAACTCGGTATGACTCAGGTCTTCACAATTGACGGTGAACTGATTCCCGTAACAGTTGTTGAAGTTAAGCCGAATGTCGTGCTGCAGAAGAAAACAAATGAAACTGACGGCTACGAAGCTGTTCAGCTCGGCTATGAAGACGTTAAGGAACAGCGTGCTACAAAGCCGGCAATCGGACATGCTAAGAAAGCCGGCACAGCTCCGAAGCATTATATCAGAGAGTTCCGTGCTGATGAAATGTTCGGTCTGGAAGTCGGTGCCGAAGTCAAGGCTGATCTGTTCAAGGCAGGCGATGTCGTCGATGTCCAGGGCACTTCAAAAGGTCATGGCTACACAGGCACAATCAAGCGTTACAACGCTCACCGCGGTCCGGAATCTCACGGTGGATCCAAGAACGTCAGACACATTGGTTCCCTCGCTACAACCGGCCGTAACAACGGACGTATTGAAAAGAACACACCGATGCCCGGTCATCATGGTGTCTACACAACAACCAATCAGAACCTCACAATCATCAAGGTTGATGCTGAAGAGGGCTACATCCTGATCAAGGGCAACGTCCCGGGACCTAAGAAGGGTCTGGTTGCGATCAAGACAACTGTGAAGCCGGTCAAGGAAGTCAAAGTTCCTGAACTGATTTCCTACAAGAATGCTTCAGTTGAAGAAGAGCTCGAAAAGGTTGAAGAAACAATCAACGCCGAGCTCGCAGGAAAGTGAGGATAAACAATGCCGCAGATTGATGTATATAGCCAGGAAGCAAAAGTTGTGAAGTCCATGGAGCTTGCTGATGCTGTCTTCGGAATCGAACCGAACCAGCAGGCAATCTATGACGCAGTTCTGGTTTACCAGGCTGGTCTGAGACAGGGTACTCACTCCACAAAGACAAGAGCATTTGTTTCCGGTACAGGTAAGAAGCCGTTCCGTCAGAAGGGAACAGGCCGTGCCCGTCAGGGTTCAACAAGAGCAACTCAGTGGAGAGGCGGTGCGATCGCATTCGGCCCGCTGCCCCGCAAGTACAACCTCAAGATGAACCGCAAGGTCAGAAGACTGGCACTTCGTTCCGCATTAAGCGAAAAGGTTGCTGAGAACAACATGATCGTTCTCGAGAATCTGAGCTTCGATGAGATCAAGACAAAGAAGGCAGTCGCGCTTCTCAATGCATTCGGCTTCGACAGAAAGACACTGTTCGTTGCTGATGCGACTGAAGACTTCGACAATGCATATGTTTCAATGAGAAACATCCCGAACGCGATGCTGGTTACAACAAGTTCTCTGAATGTTTACGATATCGTCAATGCTGACAAGATCGTCTTCACAGAGGCAGCTGCTCTCTCAGCAGGGGAGGTATTTGCATAATGAGCGCACGTGACATTATCATCCGCCCGATCGTTACTGAAAAGACAATGAAGCTCCAGAGTGATGAGAACAAGATCACATTCATGGTTGCTAAGAATGCCAACAAGATTTCAGTAGCGCAGGCGATCAAGGAAATCTATAACATCAAGGCAGAAAAGGTGAACATCGTCAACGTTCATCCCAAGACAAGAAGAGTCGGCCGTTACTCCGGCAAGACCAATGCCTACAAGAAGGCAATCGTAACTCTGCCTGAAGGTCAGTCCATCGATATCTTCAACAACTGAGGACTGAAGAATTAACTATCGGAGGAAATCGCTATCTCCGGATAACATGCGAAAGGAAAAGAAACAGAAATGGCAATTGTAAAGTACAAGCCGACCAGCAACGGACGCAGAAACATGTCGACTTTGTCAAATGATGCAATCACAAAGACAAAGCCTGAGAAGAGCCTGCTCGCTCCGTTAAACAAGAAGGGCGGCAGAAACAACACCGGTAAGATCACCACACGCCATCATGGCGGCGGTGCCAAGCAGAAATACAGAATTATCGACTTCAAGAGAAACAAGGATGATGTACCGGGAAAGGTTGCAGCGATCGAATACGATCCGAACCGTAACGCTAACATCGCACTGATCAACTATGTTGACGGTGAAAAGCGCTACATCATCTGCCCTGAAGGACTGAATGTCGGTGACACAGTTATCTCCGGCACACACGCAGATATCAAGATCGGCAATGCGTTGGAACTTCGCAACATGCCGGATGGTACAATCGTTCACAACGTTGAGCTCAAAGCAGGCAAGGGCGGCCAGATGGCAAGAGCTGCGGGCTGCTCCGCACAGATTCTCGGTTCCGAAGGCGGCTTCGTTACACTGAGACTCAGCTCCGGTGAAGTCAGACGTGTTCACGGCAACTGCCGCGCTACAGTCGGCGTCGTAGGAAACGGCGAATATTCACTGATCAGCTGGGGTAAGGCCGGACGTACACGTCACAGAGGCATCCGCCCGACAGTCAGAGGTTCAGCGATGAACCCTGTCGACCACGCACACGGTGGTGGTGAAGGCCGCGCTCCGATCGGACGTAAGGCACCGATGACACCTTGGGGCAAGAAAGCTATGGGTGTCAAGACACGTAACAAGAAGGCTCAGAGCAACAAGTACATCGTCAGAAGACGCGGTGGAAAATAATAGTTGGAAGGAGATTTGAATAATGTCAAGAAGCATTAAGAAAGGCCCGTTCTGTGATGACTATCTTCTCAAAAAGGTAGAAAAGCTGAACGCGGAGAATAAAAAAGAAGTTATTAAGACATGGTCACGCCGTTCAACGATTTTCCCCAGCTTCGTTGAGCACACATTCGCTGTCTACAACGGCAAGGAACATGTTCCGGTCTATGTAACAGAAGATATGGTCGGCCACAAGCTCGGTGAGTTTGTTCCGACAAGAAAGTTCGGCGGACATGCCGGCGACAAGAAGGCTTAAGGAGGAGAAATAACATGGACGTAAAAGCAACAGCAAAGACGGTTCGTTATACTCCGCGTAAAGTCCGCCTGGTTCTTGACCTCGTCAGAGGCAAGAAAGTAGATGAAGCACTTGCGATTCTGCAGTTCACACCGAACCACGCTGCAAAGGCAGTTTATAAGGTCGTCAAGAGCGCCGCAGCCAATGCGACAAACAACAGCCAGCTCGATTACGAAAAGCTGTATGTCAAGGCTTGCTACGCTGACGAAGGCATCACACTGAAGCGCTTTATGCCGCGCGCAAAAGGCAGCGCTTCACAGATTCTGAAGAGAACAAGCCACATCACAGTTGTGGTTTCAGATGAGAAATAAGGGAGGAAGATCAGACATATGGGACAGAAAGTAAGCCCGATCGGCATGCGTGTCGGCGTCATCCGTGACTGGGAATCCAGATGGTACGCAGATAAAGCAGAATTCGGTGATCTTCTGAACGAAGACATCAAGATCCGTGAATTCATGGAAAAGAAGCTCAAGGATGCTTACATTTCCAGAATTGAAATCGAACGTGCTGGCAAGAAGAACGTCAAGATCATTGTCAGATGTGCAAGACCGGGCGCAATGCTCGGCAAAGACGGCGACAAGGACAAGATGGAAGTTCTCAACTCAGAGATCTCCAAGCTGACCGGCGGCAAGAAGGTCAGAATCGACGTCATCGCAGTCGCTAATCCTGATCTGGATGCACGCCTTGTTGCACGTAAGATCTGTGAGCAGCTGGAAGCTCGTCAGTCCTTCCGTATTGCTCAGAAGAAGACAATTCAGCAGACAATGCGTTCCGGCGCAAAGGGTATCAAGACTCTTGCAAAGGGCCGTCTTGGCGGAGCTGAAATTGCCCGTTCCGAAGGTTATTCAAGAGGTGTCGTTCCTCTGCATACATTAAGAAGCGATATCGACTATGCATGCGAAGAAGCACACACAACATATGGCAAGCTGGGCGTCAAGGTCTGGATCTGCCGCGGTGAAGTTCTCCCGGGACAGATGGTCAAGGAACCTGAAGCACCCGCACGTGCACCTCGCAATGACCGCAGAAACAACAGACGCGGCGGCAGAAACGATCGCAGACCGGCACGCCGCAACGCTGACGCAGCAGCACCCGCTGCAGCTGCACCTGCTGAAGGAGGTAACGAGTAATTATGTTAATGCCTAACAGAGTCAAGTACAGAAGACCTCATCGTCTCAGTTACGAAGGCCGTGCTAAAGCCGGACGTGAAGTTTCATTCGGTGAATTCGGTCTTGTCGCTGACGAAGGTGCTTATGTCAGCAGCAACCAGCTGGAAGCTGCCCGTGTCGCCATGACACGTTACATGAACCGTCAGGGTAAAGTCTGGATCAAAGTATTCCCGCAGCTTGCTAAGACAAAGAAGCCGCTCGAAGTACGTATGGGTTCAGGTAAAGGTGCTCCGGATCACTGGGTAGCGGTTGTTCAGAAGGGAAGAGTTCTCTTCGAAATCGCCGGTGTTTCCGAAGAAGTTGCAAGAGAAGCTCTCAGACTCGGAGCAAACAAGCTCTGTGTCAAGACCCGCTTTATCAAGAAAGGCGAGGGGGATAAGTAATCATGAATGTGAAGGAAATCAGAGACCTGAGCAATGAAGAGCTCGAGAACGAAGTAGTTTCCCTCAAGGAAGAACTCTATGGACTGCGTTTCGCGCAGGCTACAGGAAACCTTGAGAATCCTGCTCGCATCAAAGATATCAAGAAGACAATTGCACGTATCAAGACTGTCATCACAGAACGTGCAAATGCTAAGGCTGAGTAAAAAGGAGGGCATATAAAATGGAAAGAAACAAGCGTAAGGTCCTTCGCGGCACAGTCGTATCCGACAAGATGGATAAGACAATCGTCGTTGAGATCAACACCAAGAAGAGCCATCCTTTATACGGAAGGCAGGTAAAATTCACAATGAAGTTCAAGGCTCATGATGAAAACAACGAAGCCAAGGTCGGCGATGTTGTTGAAGTCATGGAGACAAGACCCCTCAGCAAGGACAAGCATTACCGTCTGGTAAAGATTGTTGAGAAGGCAGTAATTCTTTAAGCACAGGAGGAAAAAGCAATGATTCAGAATGAAACAAGATTGAATGTAGCTGACAACACCGGTGCCAAGGAAGTACTTGTCATCAGATGCCTCGGCGGAAGCAGACGCAGAAGCGCTTCCATCGGCGACATCGTTGTCTGCGCAGTCAAGAAGGCAAGCCCGAACGGCTCCGTCAAGGAAGGCCAGGTTGTCAAGTGCGTCGTCGCACGTACAGTCTACGGCATCAGACGTGCCAACGGTTCCTATATCAAGTTTGACGACAACGCTGCAGTCATCATCAAGGATGACTTAACACCGGTCGGAACACGTATCTTCGGCCCGGTCGCAAGAGAGCTCCGTGAGAAGGGATTCATGAAGATTGTCTCCCTGGCTCCGGAAGTCTTATAAGGAGGACGGCTGATATGAAAATCAAGACAGGTGATACAGTAAAGGTTATCAGCGGACACTATAAGGGAACAGTCAGCGAAGTCAAGGCTGTCAACCCCAAGACAAACAAGATCATCGTTGAAGGCGTCAACATGATCAAGAAGACACTGAAGCCTTCCCAGAACAACCCGGAAGGCGGCATCGTTGAAAGAGAAGCTCCGATCGATGCATCAAATGTCATGCTGTATGACAAGAAGGCAAAGGCTGCAAGCCGTGTAGGCGTCAAGACCAATGCCAAGGGTGAAAAAGTAAGATATTTCAAGAAGTCCGGCGAGGAAATCAAGGAGGCTAAGAAATAATGACACGTCTCGAAGAGAAATACATTAATACAGTTAAGCCTTCCCTGATGAAGGAGTTCGCTTACACAAGCTCAATGGAAGCTCCGAAGCTGGTCAAGGTTGTCATCAACATGGGCGTCGGCGATGCAATCGCTAATCCGAAGGCTCTTGAAGAAGCAGTTGAAGAACTGACACAGATCGCAGGCCAGAAGCCGGTCATCACAAAGGCTAAGAAGTCCATCGCGAACTTCAAGCTCCGTGAAGGTATGGCAATCGGCTGCAAGGTCACTCTCAGAGGCGACCGCATGTATGAGTTCCTCGACAAGCTGATGAACATCTCACTTCCCCGTGTCCGTGACTTCCGCGGTGTCAGCGCTACTGCATTCGACGGCAGAGGCAACTACACACTCGGTGTCAAGGAACAGCTGATCTTCCCGGAAATCAACTTCGACAAGGTCAACAAGACACGCGGTATGGATATCGTTATCGTTACTACAGCTAAGACGAACAATGAGGCATTCGCTCTGCTGAAGCAGCTCGGTATGCCGTTTGCTAAGTAAGGAGGAGCACTGAATATGGCAAAAACAAGTTTAAAAGTTAAGCAGTCTCGTCCTGCTAAGTTCAGCACACGTGAATACACACGCTGCGAAAGATGCGGCCGTCCGCATTCCGTCTTAAGAAAGTACAAAGTCTGCCGTATCTGCTTCAGAGAACTGGCTTACAAGGGCCAGATCCCGGGAGTCAAGAAGGCCAGCTGGTAAGGAGGTAAGTAACGATGAATATGACAGATCCTATTGCTGATATGCTTACCAGAATCAGAAACGGCTATCAGGCAAAAATGACAACAGTTGATGTTGCACCTTATTCCAAGGTCAAGGCTGAAATCGCCAGAATCCTGAAGAAGGAAGGTTACATCGAGAATTATGCTACAGAGGGTGACGGCATCGAAAAGAAGCTCGTTGTTACTCTGAAGTATACAAACGGCGAAAAAGTCTGCCGCGGTATCAAGAGAATCTCCAAGCCCGGTCTGCGTATCTACGCAAAGGGTGAGAACCTCCCCAGAGTTCTCAACGGACTGGGAATTGCCATCATCTCCACATCTGAGGGCATGATGACAGACAAAGAAGCAAGAAAGAAGCACGTCGGCGGTGAAGTCATCGCTTACGTCTGGTAAGAGAAAGGAAAAACTGAATGTCACGTATCGGTAATAAAGCGATTACCATTCCTGCAGGCGTTGAAGTTACAATCGCTGAAGGGAATGAGGTGACTGTCAAGGGTCCTAAGGGAACACTCACAAGAAAATTCTCCCCGTTAATGGACATTGCAGTCGAAAACGGTATTCTCACTGTCAAACGCCCTAACGAGGAGAAGCAGACAAAGCAGCTGCACGGCACAACCCGTGCGCTGATCGCTGCAATGGTTGAGGGTGTAGACAAGACTTTCACAAAGCAGCTGAAGATTGTAGGTATCGGTTACCGTGCAGCTTTAGCAGGCGACAAGCTCACACTGAATGTCGGATTCTCCCACCCGGTTGAATTCACAGTTCCTTCCGACGTCAAGGTCGAAGTTCCGGATGCAACAACAATCAATGTTTCCGGTATCGACAAGCAGATTGTCGGCCAGTTCGCAGCTGTAGTCAGAGCTACTAAGAAACCTGAACCTTATGGTGGAAAGGGCATCATGTATGCCGGTGAACATGTCCGTCGTAAGGAAGGTAAGACAGCAGCGTCTAAGAAGTAATGGGAAGGAGAGAGTAATATGCTGAAGAATACTAAGAAAAATGAAGAACGTATTCGCCGTCACAAGCGTGTACGTAAGATTGTCAACGGCACTCCCGACTGCCCCAGACTGAATGTGTTCCGTTCCAACGCTAACATCTATGCACAGGTCATCGATGATACAACAGGAACAACACTCTGCTCCTCAAGCTCCCTCGAACTCAAGCTGGAGAACGGCGGAAATGTCGAAGCAGCCAAGAAGGTTGGTGAGGCAGTCGCCAAGAAGTGTCTTGAAAAGAACATCACATCCGTTCGCTTCGACCGCGGCGGTTACGTATATCACGGTAGAGTCCAGGCACTTGCTGATGCGGCAAGAGAAGCAGGACTGAAGTTCTAAGGAAGGGGATCTCACAATGGCTAATGAACGTAGACCTATGAGAAGGCGCGAACCGAAAGAGTTCGAAGATGTAGTAGTCTCCATCAACCGTGTTTCCAAAACCGTCAAGGGCGGACGCAGAATGCGTTTCGCAGCACTCGTTGTTGTAGGCGACAAGAAGGGCCGTGTCGGATTCGGCATGGGCAAGGCAGCAGAAGTTCCCGATGCAATCAAGAAGGCTACAGAAGCTGCTACAAAGAATGTATTCAATGTCAAGCTGGTTGATGACAACCGCACTGTACCGCACTCCGCAGTCGGCAAGCACGGCGCAAGCTCAGTATTCCTGGCTCCCGCTGCTCCCGGTACCGGAGTTAAGGCAGGCGGCGCTGTCCGTTCCATTCTGGAACTGGCAGGTGTTGCAGATGTTCTGACAAAGATCATCGGCAGCCGTACACCGGTTAACGTAGTATACGCAACACTCGACGCACTGAAGCAGATGAGCACAGTCGAAGAGGTTGCCAAGATCCGCGATATGAAAGTCGCTGAAGTCAGATAAGGAGGCTTTTAGATGAAACTTAATGAAATGAAAGCCAACGAAGGCGCACGTTTTACTTCAAAGAGAATCGGCCGCGGTCAGGGTTCCGGAAACGGTAAGACTTCCGGAAAGGGCCAGAAGGGTCAGAAC
Source organism: Erysipelotrichaceae bacterium (assembly GCA_030525525.1). Taxonomy (GTDB): domain Bacteria; phylum Bacillota_I; class Bacilli_A; order Erysipelotrichales; family Erysipelotrichaceae; genus Bulleidia. The sequence continues at coordinate 20,552 of JAUNEN010000013.1, read as the reverse complement.
TCCAGAAGCGGCGGCGGTGTTGCAATCGGATTCGAAGGCGGCCAGACACCGTTCTTCAAGAGAATGCCGAAGCGCGGATTCACAAACTTCACACGTAAAGAATATGCAATCGTAAACGTTGACGATCTTAACAGATTTGAAGACGGTGCAGAGATTGACTACGCCGTTCTGAAAGATGCAGGCCTGGTCAAAAAGCAGCTTGACGGTGTGAAGGTCCTTGGCAATGGTAAGCTTGAAAAGAAGCTGACTGTCAAGGCTGAGAAGTTCTCTGAGACTGCCCGCAAGGCAATCGAAGAGGCAGGCGGAAAAGCAGAGGTAATCTGAAATGCTGCGGACGTTCGCAAGCCTGTTCAAGAATAAAGAGACCCGTAACAGGATTCTCTTCACCTTGGCCATGCTTCTGATCTATCGCGTAGGTTCCGCTATCCCTGTGCCGGGAGTCAACGCCGCAGCACTGGGTTCTCAGATTCAGGATAACTCCATCTTCAGCATTATGAATATGCTGGGCGGCGGCGCTCTGGAAAGAATGTCCGTCTTCGCAATGGGTGTTCATCCTTATATCACTGCGAGCATCATCATTCAGCTCTTAAGCATGGACGTCATTCCGGCACTTACCGAAATGGCTAAATCCGGCCAGACCGGCAGAATGAAGATGGACCGCATCACAAGATATCTCGGAGTAGTCCTGGCATTCGTCCAGGCCTACTTCCTGGTATATGGCTTTGACAAGAGATACGGCATTCTTGACACTCCGTCTGTTGCAGGTTACCTGTACACAGCGACTGTCATGACAGCAGGAACAATGTTCCTGATCTGGCTCGGCGACAGAATCTCGATGAAGGGAATCGGAAACGGACTTTCCATTCTGATCTTCTCCGGTATCGTTGCCAACATGCCTGCTGCATTCGTTCAGGTTTACAACATCCTGGCCGGCGGCACATCACAATCAGAGCTCTTCAACGGAATTTTACAGTTTGTTCTGTACTGTGCCCTCTATCTTGCAATCATTATCTTTGTTATCATTATGGAAACAGCGGTACGCAAGATCCCGATTCAGTATACAAACAGTTCCAATCTCCGCGGCGGAAGCGATATCACATTCCTGCCGTTCAAGATTAACAGTGCATCGGTTATTCCTGTCATCTTCGCTCAGTCGATCATGACAGCCCCTCAGATCGTGATCAGCTTCTTCAATACTGACCTGTATAACAAGCTGTCGAACTTCCTCTCTCTTACAAGTCCGACCGGTCTGATCATCTATGCAGTGTTAACTGTCCTGTTTACATTCTTCTACACAGATCTTCAGGTTGATCCTGACAAGATCGCTGAGAATCTCGGCAAATCCGGAGCTTATATTCCGGGTATCCGTCCGGGAACAGAAACAAGGACTTATCTGCGTAAAGTACTCAACCGTATCACAGTCCTCGGTGCAGCTGCACTGATGATTGTTGCGATCATTCCGTACCTGCTGCCTATGTTCACTTCACTGCCGCAGTCTACTGCCATCGGCGGAACCGGTATCATCATCGTTGTCGGTGTCGCTATGGAAACATATGCGCAGCTGAAAGGCCAGCTGACTGCAAAGCAGTATAAGGGGTTCTTAAACTAAGCGGAGGACGGAAAAAATGAATATCCTGATTATGGGGCCCGCAGGAGCAGGCAAAGGCACAATGAGCGACCTGATCCTCAAAGAGTACGACATCCCTCATATTTCCACAGGCGACATGCTTCGTGAAAATGTAAGGAACAACACTGAACTCGGCAAGATGGCAAAAACCTACATGGAAGCAGGCAAACTGGTTCCGGATGATGTCATCAATGCCATGGTCGAAGACAGACTTCAGCAGGCTGACTGCCAGAAAGGCTATCTGCTTGACGGCTTCCCCCGTACACTCGTACAGGCGGAAGAATTCAAAAAGATCGCTGAAAAGATCGGTAAACCGGTTGAGAGCGTTATCGCTCTGGAAGTTGACTTCGATCAGCTCGTTGACCGTATCACAGGCAGAAGAATCTGCCCGAAGTGCGGGGCAATCTACCACATCAGGAACCATGCACCGAAAGTCGAAGGCATCTGCGATGAATGCGGTGCTGAACTGACACAGCGTAAAGACGACACTGTGGAACAGCTCAAGGTAAGAATGGATGAATATGACAAGAGCACAAAGCCGGTCATTGATTTCTTCGAACCGCTCGGAGTTGTTTCCCACATCAATGCAGGCCAGGCCAAAGAGCTTGTCTTCGCAGCCGTCAAGGAAGCGCTGGAAAAGTAAACATTTTTGTGAAATTTCGGGAAAGAGAGCTTGATTCTCTTTCCCGGTTCACATAGAATGGAGAACGCATGGGCAGACAAGACGTCATACAGATTGACGGAGTCGTGGAAGAAACTCTTCCAAATGCAAATTTCAGGGTGAAACTTCAGAATGGACACGAGATCCGAGCCCACGTTGCTGGTAAAATCCGAATGAATTACATCCGCATTTTACCGGGAGACCGGGTCACCGTAGAAATTTCCCCCTATGACTTAACACGTGGGCGTATCACCTACAGATATAAGTAGGTCAGACACAAATACTGTCGGGAGGCAAAGAAACATGAAAGTAAGACCGTCTGTAAAACCGATTTGTGACAAATGCAGAGTCATTAAGCGCAAGGGCGTTGTCATGGTCATCTGCGAAAACCCTAAGCATAAGCAGAGACAGGGTTAATTTAGGAGGAAAGTAAAATTATGCCACGTTTTGCCGGTGTTGATATTCCGCGTAACAAGCAGATCGGAACATCACTCACATACATCTATGGAATCGGACCGACAACAGCGAAGAAAATTCTCGCTGCTTGCGGAATCGATGAGACTATCCGCGCCAAGGATCTGACTGACGAGCAGGAAACTGCAATCCGTAACCAGATCGATGCTATTAAGACTGAAGGCGATCTCCGCCGTGAAAAAGCACTCGATATCAAGCGTCTGATGGAAATCGGAAGCTATCGCGGCTTACGTCACAGAAGAGGTCTTCCTGTACGTGGACAGCGTACACGTACAAATGCCCGTACGAGAAAAGGTCCGCGTCGTACTGTCGCGAACAAGAAGAAGTAATTAGGAGGTCATAATGGCAGCTAACAAGCAGAGAAAAGGTGCCGTCCGTAAGAAGAAGGTCCGTAAGAATATAGCACGTGGTGTTGCTCATATTCATTCCACATTCAATAACACCATCGTCACAATCGCTGACGAAGCAGGAAATGCTATTTCCTGGAGCTCTGCAGGAGCTCTTGGATACAGAGGTTCCCGTAAGTCCACACCGTATGTTGCTCAGCTGACAGCAGAAGCAGCAGCTAAGGCTGCAATCCTGCAGGGTATGAAGACTGTTGAAGTCAACGTCAAGGGTCCCGGTGCAGGTCGTGAAGCAGCTGTCCGTGCTCTTCAGACAGCAGGTCTCGAGATCACAGCAATCAACGATGTGACTCCGATCCCTCACAACGGATGCCGTCCGCCTAAGAGGCCTCGCGGTTAATAAAATTTACAGGAGGATTATTAATGCAGAAATTTGAACGCGCCGATTTTGAAGTAGCTGAATTAGTTGAATCAGAAAACTACGGAAAGTTCATCCTTTCTCCGTTGGAGAGAGGCTTCGGTACAACCATCGGTAACGCGCTCCGCAGAGTCCTGTTATCCTCCCTCCCCGGCGCAGCCATTTTCTCCATCAAGGTTGATGGAGTCTATCATGAGTTCACTTCAATTCCGGGTGTCAGAGAAGATGTCTCCATGATCATCCTGCAGCTCAAGCAGCTGATCATGAAGATTGAAGATGATGAAACCTATACACTGCAGATCTCTGCAAAGGGTCCCTGCACAGTTACAGCTGGTGATATCATCTGCCCTGCACAGGTTGAAATTCTCAATACAGACCTTGAGATCGCTCATCTTGAGAGCGGTGTCAGCCTTGAAATGGAACTCAAAGCCAAGAATGGCCGCGGTTATGTCTCCTCAGACATTAACAAGCAGAGAAATCAGGGAAGTTCCCAGGGAATCGGAACTGTCTTCACAGATTCAATCTTCACACCGATTGAAAAGGTTGGCTACAATGTTGAACCGACACGTGTCGGCGAAGACGTTAAGTATGACAGCCTGACAATGGAAATCTGGACAGACGGATCCATTTCCCCGCAGAAAGCTCTGTCAATGGGTGCAAAGATTCTCATCGACCATCTTGATATCATTGCCGGCATTAACGATGACGTTATGTCCATGGAAGATGTCATCAAAGAAGGCGGTGCAGAACCTCAGAATAAGGGACAGCAGATGATGATCGAAGATCTCGATCTCTCCGTACGTTCCTATAACTGTCTGAAACGCGCAGGCATTCAGACTGTAGAAGAACTTACACAGAAAACCGAGGATGAAATGATGAGAGTCCGTAACCTCGGTAAGAAATCTCTCAAAGAGGTAAAGGACAAGCTCATCGAACTCGGACTGGGTTTCAAGTCCTTTGATTAACAGGAGGAACGTTTTATGTGGAATCGTAAATTTGGAAGAACAGCAGATCATCGTAAGGCAATGCTCAGAAACCTCGCTACATCCGTTATTATGTACGGAAGAGTTGAGACAACCGAAGCAAAGGCTAAGGATATGCGTTCTGTAGTAGACGAACTGATCACTCTCGGCAAGAAGGGTGACCTGGCAGCACGCCGTCAGGCAGCTGCATACATCCGCAATGTTGTCGCTGATGAAAAGACACAGCAGACAGTACTGCAGAAGCTGTTCAATGAAGTCGCTCCGAAGTACAAGGATCGCAACGGCGGATACACACGTGTCGTCAAGACCGGAACACGCCGCGGCGATGCTGCTCCGATGGCATTCATCGAACTGGTCTAATCACTATAACAAGCCTGTCGAAAGACAGGCTCTTTTATTTCCGGGAAATTTGTTGCGGAAGAAGTCATGTGTGCATGATTTCTTTCTGAAAAGTGTTAAGCTTACCTTTCTTCAGTTGAGAAAGACTTTCACTTCATATAAAATGAGCAGTATGAAAAAAACAGGATTGATCTTATTGTGTGCTGCCGCTTTATGCGGATGCACGCAGAACAGCGCGCAGGAGCCCGCAGAAAAGGCAGAGAAGCCCCTTGCAGGGGATGCATATACATTGTTCAGCGAAGAGATTACTTCAGCTGAGAAGCCTTCTTCGGCCTCCTACAGCGTGCTGAGTGAATATCAGTTCAGGTTCTCTGACGATACACTCAGCTACTATACGATGGACGGAGTACTTGAAAGCGATGATGAGAATGAAGAAGCACATCTGACCCAGCATATTCTGGCCAACGGTATGAATTCGAATATGGAATCATATTATTATGATGACACGCTCTTCAATGAATATAACGGTATTACCTATTATGAGAACATGACATTTTCCAATGTCAAAGAGCTGATGCTGGTGCCGCTTGAACCTTATGCATTTCCTGAGCAGCTGATCGAAGCGATCACTGCTGAAGAAAGCACGGAAGGCAATCACATCTATACGATTACGGTCGCTGAAAACAGCCGCAAGGATTACTTCGGCTCTCACTATGATTTCTACGGTGTCAGTGCATATGATGATGCAGTGATCAAAAGCGGAACCGTTGTCGATACATTTGATGCCGAAGGCAGATGGATCGGTGAAAAGGCTGAATTCGTATCTGAATTTACATATCAGGAACAGAAGATCGAAGCGACTTATACATCGGAAGTCAGTGTATTCAATCTGAATGCGACAGTGGCTGCGGTTAATGATGAGCAGCGCGAAGCACATCAGTCCTATGTGGCTGCCGCTGATATTGATACAAGTCAGATTGCGGGTGAAGGAAGCTATGACGATACGCCTGAGGAAACCGTCAGTGCCACATTCAAAAAGAGACTGATCAACCGTCTTGGCTATGAAGAAATCGAAGGCGGTGCCGTTCAGATGATCTACAACACCAATGAAGCATATACGGTCGATTTTGAGAACAAGACATTCATCTATTCAAACTACTCAATCAACTATGTTTACAGCTGGCAGGGCGATCTGATTTCAATGGGTGCCTGCACATATGATTTCGGCAAGGATCTGGCAAATTCGGAATGCACGGATTCCACGCTCGAAAAAATGAAGGATGTAAAGAACTATCTTGTGATGGAATTGTATTACTGCGGTCTTTCTTTTGAAGATCTGCAGGCGGAAAACTAACTGAGGAGGAAATATGAGAGCAGTCATTTCAGTCGTCGGAAAAGACAGACCCGGCATTCTTGCCTTTGTAGCAACAGAATGCGCCAAACGCACGATCAATATTGTGGATGTAACCCAGAAAGTTCTTCAGGATCTCTTTACGATGATCATGATTGTGGAAATTCCGGAAGATCTGGAGAATATGCACAAAATCGCAGATGAGTTCGATGCGCTCGGTGAGGAGCAGGGACTCAGAATCCACTTCATGCATGAAGATATCTTCAATGCAATGCACAACATCTAGGAGACACCTCATGCCGCGTACATCGAATATATTGGAAACAATCCGCATGATTGATGAGGAATGCCTTGATATCAGAACCGTTACAATGGGCATTTCTTTGATGGATTGTGCTGACAGCGACATCGACCGCTCCTGTGAAAAGATCTATAACAAGCTGACTTCCAAGGCAAAGGATCTTGTCAAAGTAACAGGAGATATTTCACGTGAATACGGTATTCCGATCGTGAATTCAAGAATTTCAGTCACACCTATTTCTCTGCTTGCCAGCGTATCCGGCGGTGACTGCGTCAAATATGCAAAGACACTGGACCGGGCAGGCAAACAGCTCGGCGTCAATTTCATCGGCGGCTATTCCGCTCTTGTGCAGAAGGGAATGACCGAAGGAGACAGACTTCTGATTGAATCCATTCCCGAAGCTCTTGCATGCACGGATATTGTCTGCTCAAGCGTCAATATCGGCTCCACCAAGGCAGGCATCAATATGGATGCGGTCAGAACAATGGGACAGATTGTCAGAAAATGTTCCGAGCTCACAGCTGAAAACAACTGTTTCGGTGCTGCCAAGCTGGTTGTCTTCTGCAATGCGGTTGAAGACAATCCCTTCATGGCTGGTGCATTCCATGGAATCAGCGAGCCTGACTGCGTGATCAATGTCGGTGTCTCAGGGCCGGGCGTTGTGCGCAATGCCGTCAGGGAAGCCGGTCCTGAAGCGTCCATGAATGACATTGCCGAAATTATCAAGAAGACAGCTTTCAAAGTCACAAGAATGGGACAGCTGGTCGGGCGTGAAGCTTCCAGAAGACTGGATGTGCCGTTCGGAATCGTTGACCTTTCACTTGCACCGACTCCGGCAGTTGGTGACTCGGTTGCTCAGATTCTTGAGGAAATCGGCCTTGAGCAGTGCGGCGGCCCCGGCACCACAGCGTGCCTTGCCATGCTCAATGACGCTGTCAAAAAGGGCGGCATCATGGCATCGAGCTCTGTCGGCGGACTTTCCGGTGCATTTATTCCGGTCAGTGAAGATGCCGGAATGATCGCTGCCGCTGAAGCAGGAACACTCACAATCGAAAAGCTTGAGGCAATGACTGCAGTCTGCTCGGTCGGACTGGATATGATCATTGTCCCGGGTGATACAACAGCAGAAACACTGTCAGCCATTATCGCTGATGAAGCTGCCATCGGTATGATCAATTCAAAGACAACCGCCTGCCGTCTGATCCCGGCGATCGGCAAAAAAGCAGGTGATCATCTGGTCTTCGGGGGATTGCTTGGCGAAGGTCCTGTCATGCCTGTCAAAACAGTCAGTCCGGCTGTGATGGTCAACCGCGGAGGAAGAATCCCATCTCCGATTCAAAGTCTGAAAAACTGATGATTTTGTAGTATTATAGATATAAATACGGGAGACTTTTATTATGGAAAGAACACAGACGGAAAAGGAAATCAGAGATCTGGTTGAAAGAGCCTCCGCAGGCGACCGTGAAGCGATCGGTACTTTGCTGAAGACTTTCACATCTGATATGTACTTTATCACCCGACTGTATGTTGGAGATAAAGATCAGGCCAGAGCATCTGAACAGACAGCACTTCGCAGCGCTTTGAGGAGTCTTAAAGATTCTGCTTCCGCTGACAGCTTTGAAGAATGGCTGAGCAGCATCGTCAGAAATACAGCATTAAAGAATATTCCGGAAATCCGCGTCAGAAGCGATGCAGATCTGAAATATACAAACAAGGATGAGATTCCTGATACAGGTCTTGTCCTGCCGGAAGACAAGGATGAATGCAAGATCAGAATCCTTCATGCACTGGATTCACTTCCTTCAAGTGAAAGAGCTGCAGCAGCATTGCGCTATTATGATCTGCTTTCACTCGATGAGATCAGTGACAAGCTGCATGTTTCCAAGGATGATACAAGAAAGCTTCTGGCTTCTGCCAAGCAGTTCTTAGCGGGCGGCGATACAGGTGTTTCGGCACTCCTTTCACTGGCATCGAAGGTTAATCCGAAGCTCTCATTTGAAGAAGAAGCCGCAATTGAACCCGAAGAGCCTGAAGAAGATATTCTGGAGCCGGGAGAATTCTCAATTGATGATCTTTTCGGTGAAGAAGCAAACAAGGAAGACGAAGTTGAACAGATCAATCTCGGCTTCAGTGAAGACGGCAAAGATGAAAAAGCTGAAAAAGCTGATGATGATTTCAGAATCAGCTTCGATGAACCGGAAGAAGAACCGGCAGCTGAAGAAGATGATCCGTTCAAGGATATCAGCTTTGATGATGAGCCTGCTGAGGAACCTCAGCCCGAAGTCAAAAAGCCTTTCTTCGATATTCCGGAAGAAACAGATCCTGAACCGACCAAGGTTGTCGAGTCTGTCAATCAGATCATCTATCCTGCTGAGGATGATGACGATGACGACGATGATAATTACAGCCGCAAGGGACGCAAAAAGGGCGGATTCCTCAAGTGGTTCCTGCCGCTTCTGTTAATCGCAGCACTGGCAGGCGGAGCGTTCTATCTGTTCGGTATCAAGGGATATACAATTGATGATATCAAGAGTCTGATCCCGGGCATGTCAGAAAAGGAACCGGCTGAAACAGTCACACCGGAACCGACACCTGAAGCAACTCCGACTCCTACCCCTGAAGCTACCCCGACACCGACACCGGAGCCTACACCGACTCCTGAGGCAACGCCGACACCTGAACCGACACCGGAGCCGACTCCTGAAGGTGAAGCTGTCATCGGTCAGGCATATACAAATGTTTCCGAACTGACGATCCGCAACGGCGCAGGCATCATTTATGAGCAGCTTGAAGTTGCTCCGGCAGAGACAACATACGATGTATATGAAACAACGGAAGCTGACGGATATACATGGTACAGAATTTCTGAAACCGGCTGGATTGCAAGTGAAGGAACCTGGGTCACCTACACACCGAAGCAGTAAAGAGTACAGAATCAAAGGGACAGATCAGATCTGTCCCTTTCATTGCCTGTTTTTTCCATCAAAAAAAGCATCCGTCAGGATGCTTTCTGTGACAGAAGATAAGGTCTGAGATCTGAAGGCAGTGCATCTGTAAATGCATTGATGATGAACTCACGGGTTTTCAGGGTTCCGTTGACAATCATGTCGCATGTTTTGGAACGGATTCCCATAACATGGAATTCAAGCATTGTCTTCAGATGCTCGGGAATTTCATGATGTTCAAACTGTTTGCTCATTCTCTCTTCAAAGTATTCAAGAAGATATTTCGCAGAGTAGTTGTACAGTGAGTTTACACCGGAAGTATTCTGAAGAACATTCAGGTAGAAATCACTTTTTTCATGAATCACTTCAGCAATGCGGTTCAGTGTCCATTCATAGTCGATGACTTCGGGTTCATCTTCGAGTTTCTTCTCGACATCCTCACGGAAAATCGAGTTGATCAGATCATCCATATCTTTATAGTAGTAATAGAACATCGGATAGCTGATTTCACAGTTGTCAGTTATGTCCCTTACATGAATCTTATTGATTGATTTTGAGGCTGCTAAATCGAGAAGGGATTCGGCCAGCAGCTGCTTTGTATTCGAACGTTTGATCATACCAAGAGTACTCCGTATATGTTAAAGGTAATCCGTTTACGGAAATCTATAAATTTACGGATTGGCTGGTATATAAAAGATTTTAATATTATATATAAAATATAAAAATACTATATTTGCAAAAGTATAAATTCATGTTTTTTTGTATTATGATGTCGGGAGTTAGGTAAATCTGACATGAATGAGAAAGAATTGATTGAAATCCACGATGAAGCACGAAGAAAGAATATTCCCATTATGAAGGATGATGGAATGGATTTTCTGATCTCCTATATCAGGGATCATGAACAGATCCGTGACATCCTCGAAATCGGAACCGCTGTCGGCTATTCTGCAATCCGGATGGCTGAAGTGAGATGGGATATGAATGTGGATACGGTAGAAGTGGATCCTCTCATGTATGAGCAGGCAGCAGAAAATGTCAGGCAGGCAGGATTATCAAAGCGCGTTCGATGCTATCTGTGCGACGGAGCACAGTTTGAAACAGACAGAATCTATGATCTGATTTTCATCGATGCCGCAAAATCACAGTACCGCCGCTATCTGGAACACTATTTCAGAAATTCACACAAAGGAACCGTGTTTGTTTTTGACAACCTTGCATTTCACGGGATTGTCGATGACAATTCTCTTTCTCATAACCGCAGCACCGTGCAGATGGTTCATAAGATATTGAAATTCAGGGATCATCTTCTGAAAGATGAGAGGTTTGATACAGTCTATTATGAACATACAGGCGATGGGGTTGCCGTTGCCGTCAGAAAGTAAAAGGGGAGCCGTGCAAGGCTCCCTGAATGCGTTTTGAATCAGAAGTGTCCGCTTGTATGCGAACCGAAGCTTGAAGACGAAGAGTGGAAACTTCCGCCCGATCCGCCGCGGTCATCATCACGAACAATCTTTGTTCTGGATTCGGTTCTGTAAAGGAAACGGTCGGAACGGTTGATCAGACGGATGCCGTTTTTTGCAATGTAGTCATCCGCTTCTTTCTTGATTCCCGTGGTTTTATTTCTGGACTTCATGACGAGGCATGAAAGCAGTGCCACAATCGGCGGAACACCTGCTGTTGCGCCTGTTTTGGCTGCTTTTTCAGCTTCTTCGCGCCTTTCTTTAGCTGCTGCTTCCTCGGCTTCCCGTTCCGGATCGAATGAGACGGAAATCGGTGTTCCTGCCTCTGCATACGAGTAATACTCATCAGCGATTGCGATGTAGTTTGAAAAGCCCCCTGCGTAGTCGTCGTATCTGAGATAGCCGTTTACAACCTTATCAGCCATCTTTTCTCTTGCATAGGTTCCGAAGGCTGTTTCTGAAAGCCCTCCGTGAGGCACAAAGATGTCGAAGCTCCTGGTGTCCATATCCAGGATCAGCAGGATGCCGTCAATGGTGTCACCGTATCCCATTGCCTCATTCCGGTAGACTGCTTCAGAATATTCTTCGATCGAGAGATAATTCTCCATATTCGGCATCACCCGGACATAAACACCGGCATGATGCGCATCAGAAACCTTTGCGGCAAGCTCGTTGAGTTCATTGATTTCACTCGCGGAGAGCTGTCCGTAATCATCACGGACATATTCGGTATTGGCTGCACTCACATGTATTCTCAGGCAGAGAATGAAGAGGAATGCAGCAGCTATGAGTTTCAATAGTTTTTTCATCAGCTGATCCCTCCGTTTACAGAACAAGAAAGAGTACAACATACATTACCGCTGCCATAAAAACAGTAATTCCCAGGAAATAAAGCCAGAATTTCGTCATGTCAACCGGCAGATCGCCGATGAACTTTCCGGTCTGTCCGTTCATTGCGAACAGATAGATCTGATCATCCCATTTTGTTGACAGCATCCACACCGGCATGAATGCATAATGCACACGTTCCGGTTTGATGTGAACACGCTCGACTTCGGGAATTGCGGAAGAATATCCGATTACGGTTGCGCTGATTGCCGAGAGAGCGCTGTTTTTCATGCGGGTGTCGGCACGCTCTGCGTCTTCTTCGGAGCTGACATCATATTTATCGGCCAGATATCCGGGCAGATAGCTCATGTCAAACGGAGTCAGATCCTGATAGTTAAACGGCTCGATCGCATCCATCATCTCATCCGGCATTTTGCTTGAAGCATCTGCAGGTACCATTTTGAAACGGACTGTTCCTTTGCGGTCTACCTGGTAATGTTCTGTCACGGTGATGTGTTCATCACTTGTGGAATGCGTGTGCACTTTGGTTGCGTGATAGGAAAGCTCGGCTGCCGCCTGACCGTCATAGAGCCAGAAGGGCACATAGACGCCTTTGATTTCCTCAATGTGGTTGTTTGCACGGAATGCACTTGGCAGCAGCGGTTTGCCGCGGTAGAACTGAGAAAGCTTTTTGACTGCTTCCTCTTTCTTCAGACGGAACGGAATAATGTAATCCGGACGGAGTGCGCCGTCAAACTGTGCCGGGACAACTGTCGGATTGCCGCAGTACGGACAGCTGGTGGCTGCTGTATTTTCGTCACAGATCAGCTGCGCTCCGCATGAAGGGCAGCTGTATGCGCGCATATGGGCTGCTTCCTCATCGCTCCATTGAAGGACATCATTTGATTCCTTCAGGGCTGTACCGGCTTCTGCCGCCGCCTGATTGGCAGCTGCGAATTCGGCCGAGATTTCAGCCGGATCGAATGAAGATCCGCAGAAGTCGCATACAACTTTCTGGGTATCCGGATCAAAGCGGAGAGGACCGCCGCATGAGGGGCATGTGTAATTCGTTACCTGATCAGGCATGCGTTTACCTCCTTAATCTATGTAAGGATAAGAGAAGGATCCGGAAACGGGTTCCGAATCCTTCTGATTTCATCTTGTTTGTTCAGTCAGAATGATTACTGTCTGGCAGTTCCGCAGTTTGCGCAGAAGTTGCCGTCATTCTCTCTGCCGCATTTCGGGCAGATCCACTTTGCGTCAACAGGTTTTGCTGTTCCGCAGTTGGGGCAGAAGTTGCCGGTGCTGCTCTTGCCGCACTTCGGGCATGTCCATGAACCTTCAGCCGGTGCTTCGGGTTTGGGAGCTGCTGCCTGCTCGGCTGCAGCCTGGGCATACAGAGCGTTCGGATTGACGCCTGCCGCTGCCGCAGCTGCGTTGTAATTCATAAAGCCGACTGCTGCGCCGCCTTCATTCTTGGCTGCGTTCTGAAGAGCTTCAATTCCTGCATATGTCTGACCTGCCGCTGCGTGGATTGTGCTTGTGTAGGTTGCAGCAACCTGCAGATCCTGAATTCTCTTCTCATCAGCTTCATTTGCCTTGATGGAATTCATGCCGAAGGAAACGATTTCGATTCCGCGCAGTTCTTTCCATTTCTTTGAAAGAATTTCGTTGAGTGTTTCTGTCAGCTCATATGTATGAGCCGGGACTTCGGCATAGCCGACACCCTTTGCGGAAATTGCGGCGAATGCCGGCTGCAGTGCGGTCAGCAGTTCGCTTCTCATCATATTTTCAATCTCGGAAACCTTGTATGCACCGGAGACGTTGCCGCATACATTTGTGTAGAACAGAACCGGGTCAGCGATCTTGATACTGTATTCGCCGAAGCACTTGACGGAAATGGTGATATCCATATTTGCACGTGCATCAACAACACGGAAGGGAACAGGTGCTGCCGTACCGTATTTCAGGCCCGGGATTTCCTTTGTGTTGAAGTAGTAGATACGCTGATCGCCTGCCGGCTGTCCGCCGAACTGGAATCTCTTGCCAATTTCAGCAAAGACATTCTTGACACCTTCGCCGAGCGAACCGGTGAAGATGGAAGGCTCTGTTTTTGAGTCATATTTGTATTCACCCGGCTCCGCACAGATGTCAACGACCTGACCGTTTTCAACGATGATCATGCACTGTCCGTCTGCGACTGCGATGATTGAGCCGTCAGTGATGATATTGTCACTGCCGTGGTTGCCTGAGAAACCTGATGTTCTCTTGATTCCTTTTACACAGATTGTGTCTGCACTGAGTGCGTCACAATAGAAGTATTCTTTCCACTGATCGGCAAATGTTGATCCTGCTGCACTTAAAGCTGCCAATACGAGTCCCATATGAATTCTCCTTTCGTATTTTCATTCCTGATTTAATTAAATCATATCATTACGTAAACTTTGCGGTCAATTTCAGTCTCTACATTAATATTATTGCGTGTTTCTGCCGTCCTCCCTTGAAAAAAAGAAAAAAACTTGAACAATATAACTGTAGGGAGGTGTTAAAATCATGAAACAGCATGCATATCTGAGATTTCTGTTCATAATTGCCTGCTTTTCGCTTTTTGTACTGAATGTTTCTGCAAATTCAGCGATGACCTACTGGTCGGGAAGCAGCGGTTCCAATGTGATTTCATCTGATGAAAACTGCCCGGTTGAAGCTGTTCATGAGAATCTGACCTTTTCGCTTCCCTTCAGACCTGTACCGGGAAATGCAGTTTCTGAAAAAAGCGGTGTTTATGAAAATTCATATACGGCGGAATATACATTTCACAATACCTCCGATATGAAGGTGGAAACTCTTTTATCATTTCCGCTCGGCAAAGATCCGGCTTATCTGAGCTTTGTGAGAAATAATGATTCTTCATATTATGAGATCCGTGTTAACGGTGAGATCACAGAGCCTCTGATCCGCTATACTTTCAAGTCAGATCAGCCTTTTTCATTGGAGAAGGATCTTCCGGCACTGAAAGATACATATATGGAAGATGATTTCTTCAGTCCCGATCTTCCGGTTTATGAATATCACTACAGACTTTCCTATAACCCTGAAGATCTTTCAGAGGGCAGCACTGCCTATATACGCGTCACACTGGATGACAAGCCTCAGGAAAGAAGATATATGCTTTATGCCGACTCCATGAGGCCTTCGGATGGTTCGGTTGTATTGGGACGCGGGATCCATGCGGATGATCAGATTGTGATACGCTGTTTCGGAAAGAATCCTGAGGAACCGGATCTTTCTTTCTATATCAGTCACGACTCTGAAGAGACTGAGCTGAACGGGAAATCAGAACTCACCGAAGTGAAAGAGATGACATATGAAGAATATGTCCTGTCGCTGAAAAGAGAACCGGACGATATATCCGATGTTGATTTCTATAATGCATTTACTTCCATGATCAATTCTTATTACGGCGGTGAGGTTTATATGGAACAGCCTGACCTCAGTCAGTTTCTGATGAAATGGCTTCAGTACAGGCTTGTATTTGAACCGGATGAAACATTGATCAATTCGGTGAAAGCACCTGCTTATCCGGATATTGACACCGGCTACAGCGATCCTGTTTACACCTATGATTATCTGCTCTCACCTGCAGGCAGCTGGAAATCATTCGGAACACTGGATGTGAATGTTGAAACAGATCTGAATATGCTGGAGAATAACGGATTCGGATTTGAAAAAACAGAGCAGGGATATACAGTGCATTTTGACGGATTGCCTGAAAAGGAGCTGTCGTTTAAACTCTGTGCATCTGAAAAACCGAAGAAAGATGTCAACTGGTCATATGCGATCGGAACATTCATGATTCTGGGAGTTCCGCTGATCGGAATGGTTCTGTTTATTGCAGCTGCTTTATTGATCAGACATTTTGTGAACCGAAAGAAGAAATGATATGAATTACGGATATTACGGGAGTGAAGACAAAGGCCTTTATGTAGAAAATACAGGCTTTGAAACAATTCACACACCGCAGTCACTTTACGAAATGCTGAGTGAAATCTGGTGTGAATATACATGTGCGCCGCGGATGAGAAAAGACTGGTCGCCTGAAAACAGAACACTCGGTCAGTGCTCCATCACAGCCTTCCTGGCGCAGGATCTCTTCGGTGGGGATGTATACGGGATCCCGCTCAAAGAAGGCGGCTGGCATTGTTTCAATGTTGCAGAGGGACATGTATTCGATCTGACCAGCGAGCAGTTTGACCATCCGCTTGATTACAGCAGCTGTGAGCTGCAGAGCAGAGAGACACACTTCGCAAAGCAGGAAAAATACGAAAGATATCTCTATCTGAAAAAAGCACTGGAAGAAAGAATGACAGGCAGATAACTCTGCCTGCCGTTTTCATAAGGTGAGAATCCACTCTTTCAGAGCAGCGCATGCAATCGCGTCATGTTCCGGCGCAAAGCCGTGGGCACCGCCTTCGATCAGCTTCAGTGTGCTGTGTGCATCGTGCTTGCGGTAGACTTCATCTGCTACAAGTGCATAGCCGTAATTGACAATCTGATCGCCTGTACCGTGAACAATCAATACGTTTCCTCTGTATCGTGATATTTCTTCAAAGACATTCATGTGAATCACACTGGACGCATATGATCCGCATACACGCATCTGATCCGTGCCGATGTGAGCAGGGATATTATCCGGATCAAAACGGATTCTCTGCATCTTGCCGCTTCTGGCGTCATCGGGAATGCAGAGGGCAGGGAAAAACAGCACCAGTCCATGCACTTCATCCTGAAGATCGGCTGCGCATAAAGCAGAAACGAAACCTCCCTGTGAGCAGCCCATCAGTATCAATGATTCCGTATCGATATCAGGCTGTGCTTTCACATATTCAATGACGGTTTTCAGATCATCCTTTTCGGTCAAGGGTGTCATGTAATCGTTGAATGAGCCGTCGGAAATTGTATGATAGCCGCCTCCGCAGAAATCAAAGATATATGCATGATAGCCAAGCTCTGCCAGGAACACACCGTAGGGATAGGATCTGTTCATATCCGCCGTAAATCCATGGGAGATGATGACAGGCTTCAGCAGGCCTTCCTTGTCTTTGTCATAGATTTCCTTGCCGCGAATGCACATGTTTCCTTTGAAACAGGAGAACTCTTTTTCTTGTATAGTCATAATTGCCACCTCACTACTTATTATAAGGAATATTGATATCATGGAACACTGACCGCTGTTCAAATTGTACTGTACAGAACAACAAAAGATGATATGATGAAATCACATGAGGGAGTAACTGAACGGAGTTCCGTTTGACAGATCGACATCACGATTCGTTTCCGGTCTGTCTATAAACAGTGAGACTCATCGGCCGGCGCATGGCTGTGTATGAGATCCCCAGAAAGAGAATTGATCCGGACACAGCAGCAGCTGTGCCCGTTTATTATGGAGGAAAATATGCTCAAAGCACTCAACGTAACCAAGAAATACGGTAAGGTCACTGCCTGTGACAATGTGTCATTTGAACTGGATGACGGCAGTGTCACCGTACTGCTCGGTCCTAACGGAGCAGGAAAAAGCACGATTATGAAAGCAATCATGGGATTTCTGAAATATGACGGAGAAATCACGATTGCCGGCTATCCGAACAAGTCACAGCAGGCAAGAAGAATTCTCGGATATATACCCGAACTGCCGGCTCTCTATCCGAATCTGACTGTGGCTGAACATATGGAGTTTCTGGCAAGGGCATACAGATTGAAAGATTATAAGCAGCGGACAGAAGATCTGTTCACAAAATTTGAACTTCTTGATAAAAAGAAAAAATTCGGAGATGAGCTTTCCAAAGGTATGCAGCAGAAGCTGAATATCTGTCTGGGGATGCTGACGGACCCGGGAGTGATGCTGCTGGATGAACCGATGATCGGCCTTGATCCGCATGCGATCAAAGAGCTGAAAAACAGCATTGAAGAAATGAGAAATCAAGGCAAGACTCTTCTTGTCAGTACGCATATCATCGACAGTGTCGATATGCTCTGGGACAGAACACTCATCATGCAGAACGGTAAAATCAAAGCCAATATCACCAGAAGCGAGCTTGAGGCAGACGGCCGTACACTGGAACAGCTTTTCTTTGACGTGACTGAAGGAATCAGTGAAGATGCTATGAGTCATCAGGAAGAAGCACGGAGTGATGTATGAGACTGTTCGGGTATTATGCACTTCATTCTGTCTGGAATCAGCTCCGCAGACTGTTTAAAACATGGGTGCTGGTTGTATTCCTTGTGTGTGCACTGATCGGCGGTCTGATCGGTTTCGGTGTTGCTTCTCTGGAAGACGCTGCCGCCCCGCAGGAAGAAACAGAACAGGTGATTGAAGAAATTGAAGAAGAAGCAGAAGCAGCAGTCAGCTTTGAGGAAGCCACCGGCGTAAAGGGAATGGAAGTTTTTGAACTGGCTGCCGGGGCAATCGTTCTTGCTGTATTTGTGATACAGGTATTCATGGCGGAAGGGGGATCGAAAATCTTTCTGCCGGCAGATGTCAATCTGCTGTTTGCTTCACCGATGAAGCCGCAGTCGGTATTGATGTTCCGTTTGGCAACGCAGTTAGGCATGGCGGTGGTCGGTTCATTATATCTGCTGTTTCAGATTCCGAATCTGATGCTCAATCTCGGTGTCTCATTCGGCTCTGCCATTTCGGTGATTATCGCCTGGTGTCTGACACTGATTGCAGGCAAGCTGATTCAGCTGCTGACTTATGTGCTCTCATACCGCTATCCGGTATTCAAAAAGAATCTTCACAATATTCTCTATATGCTCGGGGCATTGTTCATCGGCGGTTTCTGGCTTTATACACGCTTCTATGAAGGAAATCTTCTGCAGGCAGCTGTATCCTTTTTCAACGGTCATTGGACAAGACTGGTTCCTTTCTGGGGATGGATCAAGGGCTTTGCCGTATATGCAATGGAAGGAAAGGCTCTGTATGCGCTTGGGTTGCTGGTGCTGCTTGGGGCAGGGTGTGCTGCGCTTGTGTGGCTGATCTGGAATATGAAAATCGACTTCTATGAAGATGCGATGATCAAATCTCAGGAACTCGCAGAAGCTCTGGAAGCGGCGCA
>JAUNEN010000013.1:0-1606 GCA_030525525.1 Erysipelotrichaceae bacterium | reverse complement strand
TGCTGGGAGTTCTCGTATTCTTCCGGGCAATCGGCAATCCGTTAAACGCTGATACAAAGATGGATTACTTCCGGCTGATTCCGGAAAAGACATGGAAAAAGCTTTTCTGGTCGGTTGCCGGCGGAAGTGTGAACTGTCTTCTTGATTTATTGCCGGGTATGATTGCCGGAAGCTTACTGATGGCAGTCAATCCGTTCAAGGTGCTTGTGTATCTGCCGCTCATCATTTCGGTTGATTTCTATGCGACAAGTGTCGGGACATTCCTGGATCTCTCAATTCCGAGATCAACCGGAACAACATTCCGACAGACGATCCAGATTCTGTTTATCTATTTCGGTCTTATTCCCGATATTGCAATCATGGCAGTCGGCCTTGCACTGCATTATGCTTCATGGTCTTCACTCATCTGTACATTGATCAATCTGTATCTCGGATTATTGTTCCTGGGGCTTTCCGGCGTGTTTGTGGAACCCTATGGCGGCCGTTCGATTGAGACAGACGGAAGCGAAACAGTTGATGTGAAGAAGACAAGGAAAGTGTTCTCTGAAACCGGCATTGCCTGTGTCATCATCCTTGCCGGCGCATCGCTTCTGCAGCTGGGGTTAGTCGGAATCTTCAGAAACAGTCTTGAAACAATTGCGGATTCGGAGTGGGGGATCTGGCTGATCAAATTCCTGCCGATGTATCTCTTTGCCGTGCCGCTCGGTCTGCTTTATCTCAGAAAAGTTCCTGTATACAGAATTGAGCAGAAATCGCTGAATAAAAAACAGCTTCTGATTCTGCCGGTGATCTGTATCTTCCTGATGTATTCCGGCAATCTGCTCGGTACACTTGTGACTTCTCTTCTTTCAAACCTTGTGACTCCTGAGCCGGTGGTGAATCCGTTAATGAATCTCACTTCATCAGGCACCATTGTGCAGAGGCTGATCTTCATGGTCATCTTAGCACCGGTTATAGAAGAATATATATTCAGAAAGCAGCTGATCGACCGTCTGCATATCTATGGCGGAAGACAGGCAGTCATTCTCTCGGGAATCATGTTCGGTTTATTCCACGGGAATTTCTCACAGCTGTTCTATGCGGCGGCTCTCGGAATTCTGTTTGGATATGTCTATCTGAAAACAGGAAAGCTGAGATATACGATCGGTCTTCATATGACAGTGAACTTTATGGGCGGCATCCTCGGTCCGCAGCTTCTTGAAAATGCATCCGGTGCACTTTCAAAGTTTGAAGAGATGTCAATGCTGTCGCCATGGAAATTCCTTCTGCAGCCGTCAATTCTCTTTCTGGCGGTATATCTGATTCTGATGCTTGTTCTGGTACTGGCAGGTTTTGTTCTTCTGGTTCAGCAGATGAGGGAAGTCTCGTTTGAAAAAGAAATTCATCAATTGCCAAAGGGAAAAGTTCTTGCAGTTACTTTGCAGAATCCCGGCATGATTCTGTTTATGATCACGTGTCTCGGTCTGATAGTTTATACTCTGATCTGAATCTGAACCGCTGTTCGCACCATGGTGAACGGCGGTTTTTCAGTTTGTAAATTCAAAGAAAAAGTTTTGCTGAAGTGAAAAGTTAACTTCCACTCCAAAAGGGTGAGCCGGATAAGTGG
>JAUNEN010000154.1 GCA_030525525.1 Erysipelotrichaceae bacterium | reverse complement strand
TGCCAGCTGGCATATGATGAACAAGCTGATCGAAAAGGCAAAGGTTTACGGCATGGCGGGCGGAACCATTATGAATTCCACCCATTACGGAATTGCCGGATACTGGACAACAATGGCTGAAAAAGCAGGCATGATCGGAATCTCCGGAACAAATGCAAGACCGTCAGTCGCACCGACATTCGGTGTTGAACCGATGATGGGTACCAATCCTCTGACATTTACAATGCCGACCGATGAAGAATTCCCGTTCAACTTCGATTGTGCAACATCCATCGTGCAGAACGGCAAAATCGAATTCTATGAAAGAATGGGCAAGGAAACACCTGCCAACCTTGTGATTACTAAAGACGGCGGCACGATGACTGAATCAGGCGAAATCCTGAAACAGATGAGAGCCGGCAACTGCGCACTGTTATCAATCGGCGGGGCAGGTGAAGAGACAGGCGGCTATAAAGGATATGGCTTTACAACGATTGTCGAAATCCTTTCTGCTGCACTGGCCGGCGGACCTTATATGAAAGCACTCAGCGGCAAAGATGAAAACGGAAAGCCGGCAATGTACAGACTCGGCCATTTCTTCTTTGTCATCAATCCTGAATTCTTCATGGGGCTTGATACATTCGAAAAAACAGCAGGCGGTATTCTCCGTGATCTGCGTAATTCTGAAAAAGCACCGGGTGCTGAAAGAATCTACACAGCCGGTGAAAAGGAATATCTTTCCTGGTGTGAGCGTAAGGACAAGGGTGTACCGGTCGGTGAATCCATTCAGAAAGAGCTGATTGAACTGCGTGACCGCTTTGATCTTGACTATAAATTCCCGTTTGAATAATCAGATGGACAGCTGTGAAAACGGCTGTCTTTTCTATGGACAAAAAAGAATCCGCATGCATCGAACATGCGGATTTTTATGGCGTGCTCAAGGAGATTCGAACTCCTGACCCCCAGCTTCGGAGGCTGGTACTCTATCCAGCTGAGCTATGAGCACAATTGCGCAGAAATTATTTTAGCACCATATGCTATAATTTCAAAGATGAGTGTCAGAACAGAAAATATAAAATTGATCGTCTGCGATATAGACGGAACCATCATTCCCGGCGGCAGACATGAGATTTCACCCCGTCTGCGGGAGGACTTCCATAAAGCAATGGACAGGGGCTACAAGATCATGATCAACACCGGGAGACATTTCACGTTTCTGCAGCCAAGCCTGTTTGATGATCTGCCGATGGATATTGTCGGTACCATCAACGGAGCCTGTGTGAATCGACGTGACGGCAGCGTGATTGAAAAGCATCCGATGAGTGAAGCGCATATGCATGCGATTACACTTCTATGCATTGAGAACAATGTCGGACTTGGATTCAAGTTTGAAGACCGCATTGTCACCTATGCGAATCATGAAAAATTTGTTGAAGGCTATGTGCAGAAGGGAACTCCGTATGAGCTGACTGTACTGGATGGCACAAAAACAAGAAATCATCATCTGAAGCACGGCTGTCCGCTGGGTACCTTCTTGATCGGAGCTGATGATTCAATCCGTGAATTTGTCAGAATGGTTCCCGATCTTCAGTTTGCATGGAGCTTTCGAAGAGGATTTGATGTCTTCATGAATGCTGTCACCAAGGCAACCAGCGTTGAATGCGCACTCAGGGAGTATGGCCTGAAGTGGGAAAATGTCATCGCTTTCGGGGATGCCGGAAATGACACGCCGTTCTTAAAGCCTGCCGCGATTGCAGTGGCCATGGAAAACGGCAAGGATGATGTCAGGACTGTGGCAGATCTTATTGCTCCGCCTTGTGCCGAGGATGGGGTTGCACGCGTGCTTGAAGAACTTAAATTAGTCTGAATCAAAGAAAAAGCTGACCGGGAAACCGGTCAGTTTGCGTTGAATCTGGAAAGATAATAATCAACCTTGCGGCCGCCTCTGATGACCATGTGGGCCGACATGACGATCATGATGGTAAATACAATCGTTCCGGTGATCAGGTTTGCAATTCTGTGAATCTCGGGATTATCGGTAAACATCGGCAGGAATGCTGTCTGTAAGGAAAGCACACCGAGCAGAGCTGCACTGATTGAAATCATCTGCGTTCCCGAAAGAAGAGGGGACTTATAGTGCCTGTGACGGAAATATCCGCTGAATGCCGAAATGATGAGATAGATCGAGAAAGCTGCTGCCGCATAGAGTGAATGACCTGGATAATGCACAATATAATGCTCGTTGACGATCATGACTGTCATCAAGAAGAGCGATGTCATCATGGCAAACATCAGATAGCCGATCATCATGTACAGACGGTATTGCTGAAGCATGGAAGGCTTGTCAAACTGATAGGTTCTCAACATCGCAAATCTTGCGATCGTCAGTGATGTATAGAAGAAGGCAGAATCGATAAACCATTGATTCTGATAGCGGACTGCAACATAGATATAATAGACAGACATCAGAAGATTCAGCTCCATCGAAAGGCATAATCCGAGACTGTTTTTCTGCATGATTTCAAAGACTTCAAGATCTTCCTGAAGTCTTTTTGAGCTGATGAAAAGCCAGATCCAGTAGATGGTCATGATGCTCGTATAGATCACAAGAGTCCAGATCGGAATCAGAAGGAAGGGGGAGCTGATTGAAAAGAAACGGATACATGTCAGTAAAAGAAAGGACAGAGCGATCAATACGAAAATCACCTGAAAAGGCATATCGACAAGAATCCAGAATAATTCTTTCAACTTCTGCTTCATACCCAAATCATAACCGATTCATCGTCAATTTTGTATACATTAGCGAAATGCCATGCTATGATGCACTTGCAGAAAGGTCCGTCAGCATCGATGGCGGAAGTGATAGGATGAGAAACTGAGCATTGGTAAAAACCCGCACTCTTAAATTCGCCGCTTCAACAGATTTTTTTCGTGTTTTTTAAGATGGGAGAACAACAATGCTGCAGATTAAAGATCTCAATATCACGTACAGGCGGGACGGAAGAGTCCTCGCAGATCGTTTTCATCTGATCCTCAACAGCCGTGATAAGGCTGTTTTAATCGGTGAGGAAGGAAACGGAAAATCCACGCTTCTGAAGTGGATTCATGATCCGTCCCTCATCGAAGATTATGCCGATGCCGCAGGCACACGCATCATGAATCATGAAACAACCGGCTACCTCCCCCAGCAGCTTTCCGACTCTGATGCGTCACTTACCGTATATGAATTTTTTTGTGAAGAGCCCGCTTTTGCAGAGTGCGGAATCAAAGAACTCGGGTCTCTTGCAAATGACATTCACATTTCATCCGATCTGTTCTATTCAGATCAGATCATGTCATCTCTTTCGGGAGGGGAGAAAGTCAAAGTACAGATCGCAAGAATCCTGCTCGCAAAGCCATCGGTTCTTCTGCTTGATGAGCCTTCAAATGATCTGGATCTTGCTGCACTGGAATGGCTTGAAACATTCATCAATTCCTGTGAACAGGCAGTCCTGTTCATTTCACATGATGAAGTGCTGATTGAAAACTGTGCCGGCAAAATCATTCATATGGAGCTGCTGAACCGCAAAACAAAAAGCAGAATCACAACATCTGCTTTAAGCTACAGCGATTATAAGAAACAGCGTGAAGATCTCTTTGAAAAGCAGATGCAGAAAGCAGTTTATGAAAGAAGAGCAGATGCCGAAAGAATGGAACGCTACAGACGAATCGAACAGCGGGTTCATCATGAGCTCAACAATGTTTCAAGAGGCGATCCTCATACGGGACAATTGCTCAAATCAAAGATGAAGGCAGTCAAATCAATGGGAAAACGATTTGAACGGGAACGGGAAAACATGACGGAAATCCCCCAGATTGAGGAGGCAATCGGTTTCCGTTTCTCTGATTCCTGTATGGTTCCTTCTGACAAGCAGATCCTGAATATGCATCTGGCAGAGCTGAAGGCACCGGACGGAAGAGTCCTCTGTCAGAACATCGATCTTTCCATAAACGGTCCGCTTCATCTATGCATCACAGGTGATAACGGAACCGGCAAGACAACACTTCTGAAAATCATTGCGGAAGAGCTGCTGGCAAGAGAAGATATCACAGCAGCATACATGCCGCAGAATTATGAAGATCTTCTTGATCTTGATATCACACCGGTTGAATTCCTGGCTCCTGAGCGTGACAAAGAAAGCATCACCAAAGCAAGGCAGTATCTTGGTGCCATGCGCTATACAACCGATGAAATGGAACATGCCGTCCG
>JAUNEN010000153.1 GCA_030525525.1 Erysipelotrichaceae bacterium | reverse complement strand
ATCGGATACAGCCGATGAAAGTGCACTTCTGATTTCAACAGATGAAGAAGTCACAATCACAAATCCCACCGTATCAAAAACAGGTGATTCGGACGGCGGGGACAGCTGCAACTTCTACGGTCTGAATGCAGCAGTTCTTGTCAAAGACGGATCTGTGACAACCATTGAAGGCGGAACGATCTCGTCCGATGCGGATGGTGCAAACGGTGTCTTCAGCTATGGCGGCAACGGCGGCTCAAACGGCGCTGAGGGTGACGGCACAACCGTGATCATCAAAAACACTAAGATCACAACAACCGGTAACGGTTCAGGCGGTATTATGACAACCGGCGGCGGTATCACCGAAGCATATGATCTTGAAGTTGAAACAAGCGGACAGTCCTCAGCCCCGATCAGAACCGACAGAGGAGGCGGAACTGTTTATGTAAACGGCGGCACATATACATCAAACGGTCTTGGATCACCGGCAATCTATTCAACAGCAGACATCACCGTTGAAAATGCAGAACTGACTTCAAACCTTTCCGAAGGTGTCTGCATTGAAGGGAAGAATTCCATCACCCTGACAGATTGTGATTTAACCGCAAACAACACACAGTGCAACGGCAATGCGACATTCCTTGATACGATCATGATCTACCAGTCAATGAGCGGGGACGCTGACAGCGGCACTTCCGCATTCACGATGACTGACGGTTCACTGACTTCAAAAAAGGGCCATGTCTTCCATGTTACAAATACCAATGCAGTGATCACACTCAAGGATGTGGATATTGAAAATGAAGACAGCGAAAATATTCTCTTATCCGTCTCTGATGACGGCTGGAGCGGGGCAGACAACATTGCGACACTCAATGCAATCAGTCAGGAACTTGAAGGTATCATCCTTGTCGGATCGAATTCAACACTGACACTGAATCTGACAGATGGTTCTGCATTTGAAGGCTGCATCAGCGGCAATATCCCGAGTGCAAAAGGCGATACTGTTTCAACAGAAACGGGAACAGTCAATGTCACCCTTGATTCAAGCAGCACATGGACATTGACTGCAGATACCTATATCACTTCGTTTACAGGGGATGCGTCCAATGTCATTTCCAACGGCTATACACTTTATGTGAGCGGAACTGCACTCTCCGGCACAAAGTGAGATATATTCTGTTGCATCTGAAACATCATGGTTCAGATGCTTTTTTCTTTGATCAGGCATACAGAAAGATATCTTTCATGTTTCAAACACGCATGCGGGCAGAGAAATCTGTATAATGACTGCATAACTGCAAGACTCAGGTACGGATCATTTCAGACAGGTACAGAAATATGGAAATCACAAAAGCAGAATTCAAAGATCTGAAGGAACTTTATGAAATCGAACAGGAATGCTTTCCGGCAGAACAGGCAGCTTCCTGCGACAGCATGAAACAGAGACTGCAGATTTATCCGGATCACTTCTGGATCATGAAGGATGAAGAAAAAATCATCTCTTTCATAGGCGGCATGTGCACGGATGAAAGGGATCTGTCTGATGAAATGTATGCCGATGCGCATATGCATCGGGAAAACGGAGAATGGCAGATGCTGTTTGGCGTCTGTACAAGAAAGCAATACAGAAACAAAGGTTTTGCATCTGAATTGATTCGCTGCTGCATTGCGGAATCAAAGCAGAAGGGAAGAAAGGGAGTTGTACTGACATGCCTTGAACATATGATTCCTTTTTACGAAACTCTCGGCTTTGTGAATGAAGGAATCTCTTCTTCGGTACATGGTGATGTAACATGGTTTCAGATGCGCATCAAATTCTGAATACAAATGATATGATTGTAAAAACAGGAGAAAAAAGATCATGACAAATATCTATCAGGCAGAAATTCACGCTGACGCCAAAACAGAAATGCTGCTGGATGAAGCATGGGAGCTTGCTCAGAAGCTTCCCGAAAATCAGCAATATCTCAAACAGCCCTGGTTCACAAGAGAATATCAGATTACGCTTGCCCTCAACGGCTCAGCTTCCAGTGCACATGACAAGATCATGAACGATACATGGATCAATGAAGCATTGATGGATCATATTTCAGATATGGAGAGAATCCTTGAAGAAATGTGAGCTTTGTTTTTGAAGCTCTGCCTGTGCAGTGTCTCTTATCATCATTCACATCTGATTTCAGTTCAGTCTTTTTGACGCTGCCGGAATCAGATCATCGTGAGTTGTGAAGAACCCCACCCAAATGCCTGGCATCAAGGAAAAATATACCGATGAAACAATGCTCAAAGACATCAGTGAGCTGATCTATGTTCCCGAATACTTTGCTTTGTGTACCGTATTTGATATGGGAGAGATCGGTACATTCTGAAGAGAAGCAGATCTGATCATGACTGAAGATGCGCTCCCTGAAAAAAAGGGGGCGCTTTTTTCTTCAGCAGATCTCTGGGATATCTCTGTTACAGTGCCGGCTTTTGTTGTATATATGCTGTTTTCTGCAAAAGAAAAACAGAAATCTGCTATACTGAATTCAACATTAAGCATGATGAAGATCATAGAAAGCAAACATCAGGGACGCGCTTCTGTTTTTATGCCTGAAGCGGATCAGTTGTGTCAGTCATCTTTTGAACAGATGATTTTCATTTCATCATTTGATCCGGAAATATGCAGAAAGAAAGGTAATCACAATGGACAACAGAGAAATGTTTGAACAGTTTAAATCATGGATTCTTGAACAGAAGGATTCAGCCTACAGAATTGAAGTCGTGAATGAGGATGCAATTGATTACATCACACCGGATGCCGCTGCACATGTGCAGTTCTTCCATCTTGAATACGAAATCGTATCCTTTACAATCGACAGCCCGAAATCAGAAGAACCTCTTTTCTTCCTGCATTTTGAACTGCAGGATATGGATCATGCCAAAGAGCTGTTTGTACAGATGATCCAGTCTCTGAAAAAAGCAGGTGAAAATGTCAAAGTCAAAGTTCTGCTCAGCTGTACATCAGGCTTCACAACATCCTACTTTGCGGACAGACTGAATCAGGCTGCAGAAACACTGAGTCTTGATTACTCATTCTCGGCAGTTTCGTATACAGATCTTTTTGAAGCTGCCCAGGATCAGGATGTGATTATGCTTGCGCCGCAGATCGGCTACCTCCTTAAAAAGGCAAGAGAAGTCCTGAGTGACAAAATCGTTCTTCAGATCCCGGCAGATGTTTTTGCGACATACAATGTCACAAGAGCATTTGATCTGATCAGAGAGCAGCTGGCAGAAAGAGAAAAGAAAGAAGAATTCATTGAAGATATTCATGATCCTGAATGGGACAGCTGCATCGGTATCGCGGCAATTGTACGCCGCAGCGGCAGGTATGAAATTCATTTCCGCGGGGCTGATAAAGAAGCAGCACTTGATCGTTCGCTCGTTGTCAAGGAAACACTGGATCTTCATGATATTGAAGATGTTCTGGATGTCATGATGATCAGATATCCGCAGATCAAGGGACTGGCCATCGTTGCCCCAGGCGTAGTGGAAGACGGACGTCTGACATTACCGGCTGCCAAAATCAATGACCTTGATTTAGCTGAAGAGCTGACAAAGAGATACAAGAGAAGAGTTGTGGTCCTCAATGACGCCAATGCGGCGGCACTCGGCTATTATGCAAACAACCGTGAGTGCGGCAATCTGTTAGCCTATTACCATCCGGTCGGCAACGCAGTCGGCGGGGCGGGAATTGTCATTGACGGCAATCTTGTGATCGGCAGAAAGGATATTGCCGGAGAATGCGCATCCTATCTGAAGCTTCTCAACTTCTCGGAAGACCGCTTCGATCTTGCCAGAACACCGGAAGGCATCAGTGAGCTTGTTGCCAAAATTGTTCTGCCGATGATCTGCACATTCGGTCCGGATACGCTTGCGCTTTATTGTGATCTTCTGACAGATCCGGATGAGCTTAAGAATTATCTGAGTAAATATCTTGATGAAAAGTTCATCCCTGAAATCGTGAAGATGAAGAGCAACCTCTGGGAAGTTTTCTATGGGGCAGGGGTGATGCTCTATAACGTATTACACGAATCTCTGGAATACAGAAAAGACCTGAAGCAGTATACCGAAGCCTGAGCATGCATACATGCCTGAAACGGAAACCATAGTATACTGAGACAAAGGAGTATTTGAAAATGGATGCTAATATTGTAAAACGCAACGAAATTCTTGCACAGAAAGTCATCAAAGGACTTGCTTCAAGAAACA